>CAZANJ010000087.1:6789-9493 GCA_964486415.1 uncultured Anaerolineales bacterium | reverse complement strand
GCACGTTGTAGGCGTTTGTCAGCAGGGCCAGGGTCAGCGTGGTCGTGAACGAGAATCCGGATGGCAGCAGGCGAAAGAAGCGCAGCGCCACATCTCGCTTGAAGGCCCGCATGCCGGAGTTCAGGTCGGGGATCTTCGCGTCGCTCAAGTAATTGGCCAGCCGGTTCAGCGCCCATTTGGCCGGTCGGCGGATGAGGGGGATATGCACATTTTCCCCCGTTCGCGCTCCCACCACCATATCGTAGGGGCCGATCTGGGCCGCCAGGTCAGGGATTCGCTCGCAAGGGTAGGTGCCATCGGCGTCGAGGATTAGGATGGTCTCGTGGCTGGCCTGCCGGATGCCGGTTTTCAGGGCCGCGCCGTAGCCCTTGTTCTGGGGATGACGAATCAGGCGCACCTGCGGATGTTGTGGAATCTCATCAGCCGTGCCATCGGTCGAGCCGTCATCCACGACGATGATCTCTCCTTCATGCTGGGATCGATCAAGCGCCGCTTGCACCCTCTGCAGCGTCGGCCCGATGGCGGCGGCCTCGTTGTAGGCCGGGATCACGACGCTGATCGCTCTCATATCTTGTTTCATACATCTCAGCCCTAGATTGGTTCAATCTCAGAGATTGAACCAATCTGCCCTATATTCGCCATCCATAAATCTCGTAACTGCCCACTGTATCGATCAGTTCGAGGTGTTTTTCGATGAAGGCCCGCAGCCGCTCCATATCCCCCGGAGGCAGCGGCGATTCCCCCTCCGCGATCACGAAGTCCAGCCCCCAGCGATAGAGCAGGACGTGGCTGAATCCCTCCCCTCGCAGATGGGCCGCTATGGTATCCTCCTCCCCGTACAGATAGGCCAGATGGGACCAGTTATCCAGGATGGCGTCCGGTTGGGTGTCGCGCGGACTGTAGTAGCTGCGTGGCTCCCAAAGGAAGAGCACACGCCCTTCTTCCGGCACGATTTCCTCCAATGCTTCCATCGCCAGGTAGTGATCGCCGAGGTTGCGTCTCAGGTATTCAGCGCGACTCTCGTGACCGATCAGATAGCCCAGCGGATCGATGCGCAGCACGTCCAGCGTCTGACCGACCAGGTTGAGCGCCAGCGTCACGCCGATCAATAAATGCACGAAGCTTGAGATAGAGAATGTGGGTCGATCCCAAAGTGACAGCCGCGCCACGCTCTCGGCGAGCAGCGGTACAAGCGCCACGAAGCCGGGCAGGAATAGCCGCGCTTGAAACAGCGCCCGTGACTGAATCACGCCCAGCGTCCAGACCAGGGCGTGGATGGCGGCGAAGCCCCCCAGCAGGACGAGTGCGCAAGTGTGCAAGTTGCACGTTGCAAGTTTTTGGTCATTGGGAATTTGATTACGGGATCGTCGGTTTCGTATCACCAGCCATATCAGCGCCGGTGCCAGCGCCAGGAAGAGCGGCCCCATCCGCCCGTCGTAGTAGTTCACGTCGCGCAGGCCCAGCGTCATCGTCACCGGCAGCGCCAGGATGCGCGGCGGATGCCAGCCGACGCCCGTGCCCGCTTGTGCATACCAGGCCGCCCGAAATCCATCCCAACCCCGCCCGCCGAAGAGGAAGGGATAAACCGGATTGCCGGTGAAGGCCCAGTTGCGCAGATACCAGGGCGCGGCTACCAGGCCGGTCAGCAGAGCGAAGATGAGGCCCTCTCGCCACCGCCGCCGCGATTTCCAGAGCAAATAGGCTAGCCCGACCAGCGGCAGCGGGAAGGCGGTGTATTTCAGTCCCAATGCAAGCCCGCTCAGGATACCGGCGGCCCAGAGCCAGTTGCGTCTTCTGGGTGAAGCGGCCTCGCGCCAGGCCAGGAGCGCGTAGAGCGCCGCGATCTGATAGAAAGCCAGCGCCAGGTCATTATAGGCCCAGGCGGCCAGCACAGCCACCATCGGCATTGCGGCGAAGAGTATGAGGCTCCAGCCGGCCACATCCCGCCCTTGCCAGCGGGCGCTCACCCGATGGATCAAGGCCGCCAGCAGCAGACCGTAAACCAGATGGAGCAGCTTGGCCGCCACGTCGCCTCGTGCCAGCATTGCCAGCCCGAACAGTGTCTCCATCAGCGAGGGGAAGGCTAGGTGGGGGATGTTGACGTCCAGCGGAGCGATGCGCCCACGCGCGATGTAGAGCGCTGGTCCGGTCAGGTGGTAAAATAGCCCATCCCAACTGGTGGGCGGCGCCAGCGCCAGCAACAGAGTGAGCGCCAACGTCAGCAGCAAATAGCGGCGGTGCCAGCGTCCCAGCGCCAACTTGGGCCGTGGTCGATTCTTCAGCCGTTTGCCCAGCGCCAATCCATCTTGGGCCAGCAGCGCAGCGCCCAACGCGCCCAGGCCATAAACAATGGCTGAAGATTCAGCTGCTGGTCGCCAGCCTCCCACCAGTCCCAGACCCAGACCGATCAGGCTCAGTGCGCCCAGTCCCAGCCCCGGCGCCAGCCAGATCAGATCGGCGGGTGGCAAATCGGGCAGGCCCAGCCAGACCAGGATGCGCCGCCCCAGCGCGGCTCCCAGCGCGACGATGAACAGGGCGGTCGCGACGTCCAGCGCCGTGCGCAGCGCAGCCAGCGCCACCGGCAGGCTGAACGGTTTCTGGATGGAGTAGAAGACAGCGTAGACAGCGAAGAGCCAGGCGACAAAAAGAACTAGAAAAAGGCTTCGAGTTTTTCTGTTCATCGGATGACGGATGACGAATGACG
>CAZANJ010000087.1:0-6689 GCA_964486415.1 uncultured Anaerolineales bacterium | reverse complement strand
CCGCCTCGGGCCTGTATCGCGCCGAAGGCCTCCTCGTCCTTATCGTCGTCGCCCACGTAGAGCGGCAGCGCGCCCGGCCAGGCGTAGCTCTCCAGCAGATAATCCACCGTCCGGCCCTTGTGCGCCAGCCGGGGGCCGATCTCCAGGAACTTGTGGCCGCCCAGCACGCGGAAAATATCGGCGTCCGCGGCCTCGGTCGCCATCTCACGCGCGGCGCTTAACACCTCCTCCGCTTCCTCATCGGCGGCGAACTTGGCGTGAATCGCCAGAGCCCAATCCTTATCCTCCAGGAAGAACCCCTCGCGCCCGGCGATGAGTTGCTCCCAACGCGGCTTGATCTCCTCCAGCAGCGGGCGAATCTCATCGTAGGCCACACGCTCGACGTACTCACCATTCGGCAGCCGCAGCTCGATTCCGTAGGTGCCGGCCAGAAGCATTCCCGGCACAGGCGTCAGCTTCTCGACGTGGCTCAGCCTGCGCCCGCTGATCACAGCCGTCCGGATGCGAGGGTGCCGCGAGAGCTTGATGAGCAACTCGATCAGCGCCGGGTCTGGGCTGACGTGCTCCGGCGTGGGCGCGAAGTCGGCCAGCGTGCCATCATAGTCGAGGAATAGCCACAGGCGTTCGGCTTGCGTGATGCGTTCCTCGATTTGCGCGGGAATGTGGGCGCCGTCAGGGATTCGGCGGGTATGGAAACCCGCCCTACATTTCTCCAGCAGCGGCTCGATGTGGCGGTGGAAAATTGCACGCCAGGTGTATTCCCGTCGCACGCGGCGGCGCAGGCGGTGAACCGGGCTGCGCTCGACCAGCGCGAGGATGCGCTCGGCTATCTGTGTAGGATCCCCTGCGGCGTCTATGAGCGTCACGTCCTCGCCACCGATTTCGCGCGCCGCCGGCACCTCGGTGCAGACGACGGGCACGCCGACCAGCCCCGCCTCCAGCACGGGCATGCCGAAGCCCTCGCGGTGGCTGGGCATAAACATCACATCGCACACGCGGAGCAGATCGGCGACCACGGGCATATCGATGAGGTAGGGCTCGTCGGGGCCGGGGCCGGATTCGAAGACGAAGCGCATTTCCCCCTCGACGCCCAGCTCGCGGCGCAGCGCCTGTAGCTCGCCGAAGTAGGCCATACTCCGTTCATCGTGGGGATCGGGCGGGCCGGTGAGGATCAGCTTCGGGCGAAGCGCCCGATCTTTCAGCGCCGCCGTCACGCGCAGCGCCAGCTCGATGTTCTTGGCCTGGGTGACGCGCACGGGCATCAGCAGAATTAGATCGCTCGCCAGCAACTCCAGGCGTTCCATCAGAGCCTGGCCCACATCGGTCAGGCCGAGCAGCAGCGCCGGATCGACTCCGTTGTGGATCACGCGAATCTCCTCCGCCGGTCGGTCGAGGAGCTCTGCCAGCGCCCGCTGTCTCTCCCGCGAGACGACGGCGTAGGTCACGTCGGGGCGATGGGTGCGCAGCAAATCCCAAGGGTATCCGGGGTGGAGCTTGGGGCGGGAGTGGGCGCTGGTCCAGCCGAGATCGTGACACCAGGCGATACAGTTTTCGATCACGTTTTCATCCAGCAAGCGATGGAGCGCGGCGGTCAAGGGCAGATTGAAGCGCTTGGTGAAGATGTTGTGCACGATCAGGTTGTCGAAACGCTGAAGAAGCGGCGCCAGCTTCTCCGCTATCCGCTCGCTCAGAGCGTCGAAATCGGGCGGAACTTCGCCCCGCTCCAGCCGCGAGCTGATCTTCGCGATCTGGGGATGTTGGGAATCCACCTCCGGGACGCGGATGAATTCGGCCCGCGCCGGGAGCGCCTCGGCCTCGCCCCGCCCGGCGATGACGGTGACCGGGTAGCTGGCCTGGAGGAAGACTCCCACGTGCGCCTTGATCACGGCCTCCACGCCGCCGACGACGGGCGGGGCGGCGTAGTGCAGGATGGCGGTGTGAGTGTCTTTCATGCTGCTCCCTTTTTTTCCACGGGGCAAAGATTAAGCTGGAGAACGCTCTCCAATTGGTGGCAGAGCCAGGCGGTGATATCCTCCCGCTCGATCAGCCAGCGCAGCCGCTCGGCGCGCTCGCGGCGCTGCCCGGCCTCCATGACGAGCGCCTGATGGAGTGCCTCGGCTGTGGCGTAGACGTCGCAGGGCGAGATGATCGTCGCTCCGGGCTCCAGTTGTTGGCGGGCACCGGTCTGCTCGGAGAGGACGAGCACGCCATCGCGCTGATTGACAATCGGCCCCTCCTTGGCGACTAGGTTCATGCCATCGGCGATGGAGTTGACGAGCAGCACGTCGTACATCTGCATGGCGGCCACGGCGCGGGGATAATTTTCGCCCACGAGCAGGCGGATCGGCTCCCAATCGCTGTTGCCGTATTTGGCGTTGACCTGTCCGGCGGCGGCCATCAGCTTGTCCAGATAATCCTGATACTCGCCCACACCCATCCTTGAGGGCACCAGGAGCGCCACCATCTTCACCCTCTCGCGATACTCGGGGTGGAGAGTGAGCAACTCGTCGAAGGCCAAAAAGCCGCGCACGATGTTCTTGCTCGGCTCGATGCGGTCGACGCGCAAGATCAACTGCCGCCCTTCGAGGAAATCCTGGATCTCCTCCCGATAGCGGCTCACCTGCGGCGACGCTGCCAGCTCCCGCAGCGCTTCCACATCGATGGAGATGGGGAAATCGTGCACGTAGGCGGCGGGATGGAGCCGCTGCGTATCCTTTTGTACGGGGCGGTTGTACCATATCCGGCCGCGCTCATAGTTCACCTCCGCTCTTGGCAGATAGGATTCACAGGTGCGGATGAAGTTTTGCCCATCCTGCTCCGTCTGGAAGCCGAGCACGTCGACCGCGCACAGCCCTTCTAGAATCTTCTCCCGCATGCCGGGCGGCAGAATGCCCCAATATTCCGGCCCCGGCCAGGGGATGTGGACGAAGTGCAGGATGGTGGGCTGCTCTGCGGGATCCATCTCCTCGCGCAGGAAACGGGCCGTCAGGTAGAGGTGGTAGTCCTGCAACATCACCAGCGTGGGGAGGTCGGTCGCGCGGACTTGCTCGGCGATGGCCTGGGCGAAAAGCCGGTTGACGGCCACGTAGCCATCCTCCCAGGCACGCCAGGTCTCGCGGTTGATCACGGGTGCCTCCACAACGTTCCACATCGAGTGCTGGAGGAACCAGAGCAAGGGATTGGCGATGACGCTGTAGTAGCTATCGTAGGCCGATTTCTCCGGCGAGATGAAGCGTACTCGAACGGAGGCGCCGTCATCTCCAAGCGCAGCCTCGCCCTCGCGCCATTCGGCGTCTGCCTCGGTGCGTGTGCAGGCGATCCAGGTGGCGTCGGCGTATCGACAGAGGCCCAAAAGCGCGGTGACCAGTCCCCCCTTGCCGCGCGTGGATTGAAACTCGCCATTTTCGTCTCGCTCGAAGGTCACGGGTCCTCGGTTGGCCGCGATGATCAACGCCCGTTCGGAGAAAAATTCGGATTGCAGCGTATGGCAGCGTTCACGTATCTCTTCGGCAGTCACGAATTCGTTCTTGCTCATCATTTGAGAACTCCTCCTCGACTTGTCTAGTAGACGATGGTGCGGATTCTCCATCGGTTTATGCTCGCCAGGTGGGATTTCAGGCGTGCGAGCGACTTTTCCCATCAACTCATGCCTCGCGGCTGGCCTGTATCGCCAGATCGATGAAGACGGCCGCGGTCCAGCCGAAGATGTCGGCGGCAGTGGAGGGACGCTCGCCGGTCTCCGCGTTGTAATACTCGTAGATACTGGGATGACCCATCACCAACTCCAGCGTCTTATCGCGCAGCTCGTGCGCCAGTTCGTGCTCGCCTACCTGGTGCAGAGCCTCGATGAAGAAATAGTTGATATTGACCCACACCGGGCCGCGCCACATCGTCGCCGGATCGAAGTGCGGATCGTTCCGCGCCACCGTGGGGATGGCGTAATTATCGGCTGAATCTTCAGCCCAGAAGGCATCGGGGTCGGTGAGGTGGACGAGCAAGCAGTCACGGATGTGCTGCGGCAACTGACCGGTCCAGAGGGGGTAGAGATTGAAGGGGGTGACGACGGGGACCGGTTCCTCATCGTGGAGCGCTTGGAAGAGCCCGGCCTCCTCGTCCCAGAAATCCTCGATCATACGTTGTACAATCGCCGTGGCCCGCCGCCGCCACATGGCACCCTCGGTCTTCATCCCTAGCTCCTCCGCCATTATGGCCAGCGAGCCCATCTGGACGCAGAGATAGGTGTTCAAATCGGGCGATTCGACCGGCATGCCATAATCCCAAAGCGGGCTATCGTCCAGGCCCGATGAGTAGGGGTGGTTGTATTGGGCCAATCCATCGGCGTCGTCGTCGTTCATACTGAACCACCAGGCGTTCCAGCGCACCAACGGCACGTAAATTTCCTTCAGGAACTCCAGATTGGGGTCGATCTCGTGCAGCTTGAGCGCGGCCCAGGCCAGGATGGGGGGCTTGGTGACCTCGGCGCGGATTGGATGTTCAATCTCGGCCACGACGCCCTCGTCGTAGACAGCGTCTGGCAACATCCCGTCCGCCAGTTGATGGGCCAGCATGGCGCGGATCTGGTTGCGTGCCAGCTCCGGGTCGACGTGACGATAGGCCAAGGTGTGCAGCGCGCTGTCCCAGAGCCATAGCCCCACGTAGTTCACCTTGGAGGGCGTCATCGCCTCATAGGCCACGTTGCCCTGCGGGCTGATGAGATTATTCGCCATAGTCCACCAGGCGTAGGTGTAGGTGCGGCGGTAACGGTCGCAGACCGGCGGCACGCGCGCGAACCAGCGCCGCCAGCGCTCCTCCGCTGCGGCGTGGGCGGCGGAGAAAGACTTCACCTCGTGGCGCAGCTCCAGATCCTCGCGGATGGTGAGGGTGATCGCGCGGTCATCGCCGGGCTGGACTATGAACTCGACGACGTAGCCGCCCGCGTCGGGTATGATTCGATTGCGGAGCGGTTCACCGTTGCTGGCATAGCTGAGGTTGCGCACAGCCTTGAAAGCGCCGCCCTGGGGGGTCTCCTCCCAGAACTGGGGCGAGACGTGGAAACGCAGCCCGGCGGTCACGTCGGGTGGCAGGCCGAAGGAGAGCGTACAGCGATCCTGGAAGACCAGGCCGAAGTCGCCCAGGCGAGTGCGCAGGAAGAGTGCGTGAGGGTAGCTCACCACCGTCTCCAGATCGAGGCTCTCGCCGTCCTCATCCACCAGGCGCAGCTCGCGGATGAAGGGCGGGCGCTGCAAATAGGCGTCCAGACCGGGTTGAAGTCCGGTCAGGCGCTCGGCCAGCTTGACCCGCAAGCGGTTGTGATTGGGCACCCGGTAGACCAGCAGGCGGGAGCCCCGGTCGCTGAAGGGCACGCGGGTGACGTCGATGCGGTTCTTGAGTAGGTTGAGGTAGGAGGAACTCGTGGAGTGCGTTTCTCGTTTTTTCGACATCGGCTAGGCTCCCACGTCCAATCCGCTTACCACGACGGTCACTTGCTCCGACCCTATATTTTCCAGTTGACCATCCGGTCCAAATGCCAGGGCCGATCCGGCTGGAATGCCCAGCCCCAGGCAGCCCGGATGGAGCGCCAAAAGATTCTGCAAGGATTGGGCGGCCTCAGTCCGGGTGAAGTGAGGCTCTATGGCGGCGTTGGGCAGCCAGCCCCAACCGGGCTCGGCGCGTTCGGGATCGTCGCGGTCGGCGATCCAGGCGCCCAAGGGTACCGCTCCCACACCCATTCCCACGATCACAGCGCCGGCCTCGAAGGCGCGTGCCATCGCCTTCAGCGCCGGACTGGAGCGCAAAGCCCGCGCCAGATTCAGCACATCAGGCCCATCGCCGATGTGGATCAGTCCGGCCTCCTCCAGCAGGCGGCAGCTTTCCGTCATCTGTGCCCCGCCCGCGTCGAAGATGGGGACGATGTAACCATGCGGGCCGCCCAGATCGGCGTAGTAATCGAGCAGCGCTTCGTGCTCGGCGGTCGAGCCGCCGGCCGTGGGGAGCACGGCAATCGGCTGGTCGAGGTTCGCCCAGCCCAGCGCGGCGGTGTCAATATCTCCGGTCTCATTCGTTTTCCAATCACCGCCGCCGGCCAGCACCAGCCAGCCGGTTCCGGCGTGCCAACGGAAGGGTCCTGCTCGTGTCAGGTTCATATTTCCAATCCCGCCGCCCTAAACGCGCGTGACATATTCGCCGGTGCGGGTATCGACGCGGATGATGTCCCCCTCCTCGACGAAGAGTGGCACTTGCACTTTCAGCCCGGTCTCTATCGTCACGTCCTTCATCGCGCCGGTGGCGGTATTTCCCGCGATGGCCATCTCCGAACTGACCACCTCCAACTCAACCGAGGTCGGTAACTCCACGTCAATCGGCTCCCGCCCATAGGTGGAGACGAGCAACTTCATCCCTTCCTTGAGATACCCCGCTTTCTCCTCTAGGATGGCGGCGGGGACGGCCAACTGCTCGTAGGTCTCGGTGTCCATGAAGTGGTAGAGTATATCGTCGTTGTACAGATACTGCATACCGCGTCGCTCGACAAAAACGTCATCGACCTTATCGCTGGAGATAAAGGTGTGCTGAATGGTCGAGCCGGTGCGCAGGTTGCGCAGCGTGGTGCGGATGTAGGCCTTGCCGCGCCCCGGCTTGTGATGTTCATATTTTAGCACCCGGTAAAGCTCGTCGTCCATCACAAATGTGGT
>CAZANJ010000086.1:4758-9520 GCA_964486415.1 uncultured Anaerolineales bacterium | reverse complement strand
GGTCATTCATCCCGGCCGAGACGCCGCTCAGCAAAGAAAACAAAATCAGCCCGGCCAGCAGCATGGGCAGCGCCAAACGCCACCGATGAGAAGAGAACCCCAATTTTTACCCCCTCGAAGCTCGAAAAAGGCTTGTTGAAGAAGCTAGATTGTTGTATGATACCATAGAGAGAACCAATCTGCTAACCTTGCATCCAAACGTGAAGGAGTAAAACAAAATGAAACAGAGAAGCGTCGCCATCGTCTCCGGCCTGCCGCGCTCCGGCACGTCGATGATGATGCGAATGCTGGAAGTCGGCGGCATCCCGGCCCTGACCGATGAAATCAGGGAAGCCGACAAGGATAATCCCAAGGGCTATTATGAGTTTGAGCGCGTGAAGAAAATCGAGCATGACAAAGCCTGGCTGGAACAAGCCGAGGGTAAAGTCGTTAAAATGATCTCGCAGCTCCTGAAACATCTGCCCCCAGACTACACCTACAAAGTGGTCTTCATGCGCCGAAAAATGGAGGAGATACTCGCATCCCAGAGAAAAATGCTCGTCAGAAGAGGGGAGGAAAACAACGCCATAAGCGACGAGAAGATAGCCTCACTGTTCCGCAAACACCTGGAGCGGGTAATGGCCTGGCTGGACGAGCAGCCTAACCTCGAGGTAATCTATGTCAACTACAACGAAGTCCTAGAAGACCCGGTCGCACAGGTGAGAGTAATCAACCGTTTCTTCGACGACGCCCTCGACGCCGAAGCTATGACGAGCGTGGTCGATCCAACCCTCTATCGCCAGCGTCGCTAGTAAGCTCCCCCACCCGCTCAGAATGAGTTTGCAAGAGTAGATATGCCAAAAAGGATTCAAATGAAGAAGATATGGCCTACCGTGATCGGAGTAGCCTTGATAATCACGCTGCTGATCGGATGTGGCCCCAACGAGCAACCCGCATCCTCCGCTGTACTGAACATCACGCTCAGCATCCTGCCCCAACAATACTTCGTGGAGCGCATCGGCGGCGAAAACGTAGCGGTGAACGTTATGGTGCTGCCCGGCGAATCGCCCGCCACCTATGAGCCTAAGCCGGATCAACTCCGCGCCCTGAGCGAGGCCCAGGCTTACGTCAGCATCGGCGTGCCCTTCGAGCAAGCTTGGCTGGAGCGCATCTCCTCCGCCAACCCGGACATGCTGATGATCGATACGACCCAGGGCATCGAGCGGCTGGGCGACCCAGAACACCCCGACCCCCACATCTGGCTCTCGCCGCGCCTGGTCAAAATCCAGGCCCAGACGATTTATGACGCCCTGGTCCGACTCGATCCCGAACACCAAACCGCCTACCAGGCCAATCTGGAGCGTTTCCTGGAGGACATCGACGCGCTGGACGCCGACATCCGCTCGACGCTGTCCGGGCTTGAGCAGCGGAAATTTATGGTCTTCCACCCTTCCTGGGGTTACTTCGCCCGCGATTATGACCTGGAGATGATCCCCATCGAGATCGGCGGACAGGAGCCCAGCGCGGCCGAGCTGACCGCCCTCATCGAACGCGCCCAGGCGGAGGACATCCGCGTGATATTCGCCCAGCCACAGTTCAGCACGAAGAAGGCGCAGACCATCGCCGAAGAGATCGACGGCGAGGTGCTGCTCATCGACCCGCTGGCGCCGGATTGGCTGGATAACCTGCGCCAGGTAACCGCGACCTTCGCCGATGTGTTGGGGAAGTAATTAGAGCGTGAGGATGGAAAATCTTACCGAACGAGTCAAAGAGATCGCGCGTCAACTGGGCTTCGATCTGGTGGGAGTGACCGGCCTCGCTCCCAGCGCCCAGGCCGACTTTTACGCCCACTGGCTGGCCCAGGGATACCATGCCGCGATGGGCTACATGGCCCGCCCTGACGCCGTCGAGAAACGGGCCGATCCGCGCCGCATCATGCCCGAAGCGCGATCCGTCATCGTCGTGGGCATGAACTACCACCTCGGGCCAGCCCCCTCGACCCCTGGCTTGCAAGGCCGAGTCTCGCGCTACGCCTGGGGCGCCGATTACCACGAACTGATGCTGGCGAAACTGGAGAGGCTGGCCGATGAGCTCGCGGCACAAGCGGGCCGGCCCTTGGCCCATCGCGCCTACGTGGACACCGGCCCGCTGCTGGAGCGGGAACTGGCCCAACGGGCAGGGCTGGGCTGGATCGGGAAAAACACCAACCTGATCCATCCGCGCTTGGGCTCCTATTTCTTCCTGGGCGAACTGCTGATCGATCTCGAGCTGGAGCCCGACGCGCCCTTCGCCGCCGACCGCTGCGGCAACTGCACCGCCTGTATCGACGCTTGCCCCACCGGTGCGCTGATCGCCCCGCGCACGCTGGACGCGCGCCGCTGTCTCTCCTATCTGACCATCGAACATCGCGGCGCCATCCCGGAGGAACTGCGGCCTCTGCTGGGCGATTGGGTCTTCGGCTGTGACATCTGCCAGGAGGTTTGCCCCTGGAACCAACGCTTCGCCCGCCAAGCGCGACGGGCCGATGAGCCCGCCTTCCAGGCCGCCCACTCACTGCTCGATCTGCCGGAACTTCTGGCGCTCGATGAGGCCGCCTTCCGCACCCGTTTCCGCGATACGCCGCTCTGGCGCCCGCGTCGAACGGGACTGCTGCGCAACGCCGCCGTCGTGCTGGGCAATCTGGGCCGCCCCGCCGCCATCCCCGCGCTGAAAGAAACCCTCTCCGATGCCCCCCTGATAGCCGAGCACGCCGCCTGGGCCCTGGAGCAATTGTAGGTACGCTCGCGCCTGATTGCCTACTCACGCCCCAGGATGTACTCGATCTCCTCCCGCACACCGTCAGGCAAGGGCTCCGGCTCGTGCTCGTCCAGAATGGCGACCGTCTTCTCCCGCAATCGCTCACCCAGCCGCTTCCCCCCCGCCTCGATCCAATCCTCGGCCCGCTTGCGGTTGAAGAGCGTCGGCTCCCAGAAGTCGCGGAAGTGGCTCATCGTGTGCTCGGTGGAGAGGAACTCGCCGCCCGGCCCGACTTGATCGATCACGTCCACCGCCAGCGCCTCGGCGTCGAGCACGATACCGTCCATAAAGTGGCCCATCATATCGATCATCTCGGCGGTGAAGACGATCATCTCCGGCGAGGTGGTCAGCCCGGCCTCCAGGTAGCCCACATCGTGGACCAGATTATTGCCCGCCAGCAGCGAGGCCAGCACGGAGAAAGCGGCGTCGGCCGCGGCTTGCTCATCCATCGCGCAGCTATCCGAATGGCCCGCGTAGCCCCAGGTGGGCAGACCGTAGAAACGGCCCAGCTCGGCCACCGCCACTCGCGCCAACTCGAACTCCGGAGCGCTGTAGACGCTGATGGTGGTCCGCATGTCCAGGTGGTGCAGCCCGCTGCCGTAGACGAAGGGCGCCCCCGCGTGCTTGAGCTGGTGCATCACCAGGCTGGAGAGCACCTCGGCGTTGCCCAGCGCCAGCCCGCCGGCCATCGTCACCGGGGCCGTGCCGCCCATCATCGGCGCGGGCGAATGGACGATGGGCAGCGACTGCTCGGCCATATAGAGCAGCTTGCCCGTGGCCGTCTCCGAATGCTTCAAAGGCGTCGAGGGCTCCGAATAGAGCAGGAGCGTGGGATTAAGCCGCAGATCCTCGATGGTGCCCGCCGCCGCGGCAGCCATCGCCACGATGGCCTCGTTATCGGCGCGGTCGTCGCAGACGAAGACGATGGGCTTGGAAGTGTGCTCCAGCATGGCCGCGAACTGCCAGCGATAAGGGTTATCCGTCCCCAGATCGGCGGGGATGCCCATCGACATGCAGAAGGCCAGCTCGGGCAGCGCGTCGACCAAGCGTATGGAGTCGATCACATCGGCGGTCGTGAACTTGCGGCGCTCGCCCGTGCGCGGATCGAGGTAGTTCAGGCAATCGGAGCCGGGTCCGAAGTTGACCTCGCGGCCCTCCAGCGGCGCCACTACCTCATCGCTGCCCCGCTTGCAGAGCGCGATGCGCGACGGCGCCCGCTCCAACGCCCACTCGACCAGCCCGGGCGGGAAGCGCACTAAGGCTTGTGGTGAGCCTTCAGTCGAACCATTCTCGTCGGTGATGACAGCGTCGGTCCCGCGCAGCAACTCCAGCGCCTCCTCGTGGTAAACGCGCACGCCGCTGCGCCGCAGAATCTCCAGCGATGCGCGATGGATAATCTCACATTGTTCGTCGCTCAGCATTCCCATCTGGGGGAAAGCTTGTGTAACTTGTGTCATTAAGTTTGTTCTCCTATTCAGTATCCTGTAACGATTGAAACCCCTAAAGGTTTTCGAAAACCTTTAGGATCTTGCTCGCGCCGCCGCGTTATCCAGAGCCTCGCTGACCATAACAGGGATAATGCCAAGCCGATATTCGCGCGAGGCACGCATAACGCTGGTGCGCGGATTAGCCTCACCCTGCGCGATGCGCCCCGCCTCGGCGAACGTCTCCTCTGTGGGCGGGCGCCCGATCAGATAATCTTCCGCCTTCCGGGCACGGATCGGCCTCGGCGCCACCGGCCCCAGCGCGATGGCAGCCCGAACAATCCGTTCCCTCTCCCTCCCAGGAAGAGGGCCAGGGTGAGGGTCTAGCGCAGATTCCCTCTCCCTGGGAGGGAGAGGGTTAGGGTGAGGGTCTAAGCACACCTGCACCGCACAGTTCAAAATCGGAAGCACCAGCGCCGACCGTCGCCCTATGCGCCGCCAGGCCGTACCGGTGCTGCCGTTCAGGCCAGGGCGCGGGAAGCGCACGTGCGTCACGATCTGGC
>CAZANJ010000086.1:3441-4658 GCA_964486415.1 uncultured Anaerolineales bacterium | reverse complement strand
CAGGAAGGCGTGCTCGGCGAGCGCGGCGAATGTCACCGCCGCGCCGACCGTCACGAACTCGTCGGCGACCTCGATCTGATCCAGGCCGGGGATGCGGGTCACGTCGACCAGACAGCGCGGGCCGATCCGCCCCTTGCGCATATCGGGCAACACGTCCGTGCCCCCGGCGATGATTCGCGCCGCGCCCCCGTCAGCCTCAAGGTGTGCGAGGGCCTCTTCAATTGAAATTGGATAGCAATAATCCGTCATTCCTCACTCATCGTAGATGTCGTACATATCGTTCGCTTGGCGATAGGCCTCGCGGAAGTGGTCGAGGTTCACCATTTCGCCGCCCTCTTCCACGTACCAATGCTCCCAGCCGTTGCAGGGATTGCCATTCGAGAGGTGCTTCCCCGTCTGGTGTATCGAGCCCTCAAACCCATCCTTCAGGCGGAGCTTCGCGTTGGGCTTGACTCGCGCCGTTCTTTCTTTATCTTTCCTAAAATATAGCCTCTGCCCGGGCGTGAAGTAGCCGCTTTCCAGAAGAGTTGAAAAGGGCACACGCGGCACGCGCTTCTTCCTGCTTCTCACGTCAAACGTGGCCTGGTCAAAAAGCTGCGGTTGGACAGCGCAAATGCGCTCTCGCGCCAGCTCGACGTACCGCGATTCCCTCTCGATCCCGATCCACTTTCTGTGCAGCTTTTTAGCCACCGCCCCCGTGGTTCCGGTCCCGAAAAAGGGATCCAAGACGACATCGCCTGGATTTGACGACGAGAGTATGACGCGGTAGAGTAGCGCCTCCGGCTTCTGCGTGCTATGAGCCTTATCGCCGTTCTCATCCTTCAATCGCTCTGCACCCCGCGTCAACGGCAACAGCCACCAATCCGAGCGCATTTGCTTGTCCTCATTCAAGCCCTTCATGCCGTGGTGGTTGAACGTATATTTCGCACCCTTACCCGTGCTGGCCCAGATCAAAGTCTCGTGTGCATTCGTGAATCTGACTCCCCTGAAGTTGGGCATTGGATTGGTCTTGATCCAGATAACGTCATTCAAGATCCAGTAGCCGAGATCCTGCAAAATCGTCCCGATCCGGAAGATGTTGTGATAAGAGCCGATCACCCAGATCGTCCCCGTGGATTTCAACACCCGCTTACACGCGCTCAGCCATGCGCGGCTGAAGCCATCATAGGCCGCGAACGAATCGAACTGGTCCCATTCGTCGTCCACCGCGTCTACCC
>CAZANJ010000086.1:0-3341 GCA_964486415.1 uncultured Anaerolineales bacterium | reverse complement strand
TTAGGCCGATATAACTCGCTTTCCAACTGGAGGTTGTAAGGGGGATCGGCGAAGATCAAATCGATGGAATTCTCCGGCAAGCTGTTCAAGACGGTTACACAATCGCCCTCTAATACCTCGCTCACAGGTAGTTCTCTCATCCTAACCCCCATCGCTCCCCCGCTGACTCACGCACGCGCTCCGGCGTGGCGGGCAACGTCCGCACCCGCGCGCCGATGGCCCGCGAGATGCCGTTGATGATGGCCGGGGCCGAGGGGAGAATCGCCGCCTCGCCCAGCCCCTTGGCGCCGAACGGCCCCTCGAAGCTGGGCACCTCGACCAGCATCACCTCAATCTCCGGCATCGACATCGTGGTGGGCAAGTAGTAGTCGCCGAAACCGCCACTCTCGCCGGGGATGTACTCCTCCATCAGCGCCGTGCCCAGCCCCATCACCATCGCGCCCTCGATCTGGCCCTGGGCGTCGATGGGATTGATGGCCCGACCCACGTCGTGAGCCGCCGCCATGCGCGGAACCTGCACCTCGCCGGTGCGCACGTTCACCATCACCTCGGCCACCTGCGCCCCGGTGACGAAGAGAGGCACATACTCCGGCCTCGTCTCCTCCGGAAAAAGCGGCGAGAGGTCGAAGAGGCCAACGACCCGGCGCGACTTGCCGATGCGGTCGAACTCGGCGGCGACTTCGGTCAGGGGGACGGCCGGTAGGTTGGTAGACTGGGAAATTGGTAGATTGGTAAATTGGTCACACGCGACGTGGTCGGTATTGAGGATCAAGTGGGAGGGCGGGCAATCGAGCATTTCAGCGGCGGTGGCGAAGACGGCCTGCTTGAGCATTTGGACAGCCCGGCAGACGGCCCCGCCGACGAAGTAGGTGGCGCGGGAGGCGCCCTGAATGCCGCTATCGGGCGCCAGGGCCGTGTCGGCGTTGACCAGCTCGACGCGCCCACGCGGGACGCCCAGCGCCTCGGCCGCCATCTGGGCCATAGTGGTGTTGGAACCCTGTCCATAATCCGGCGCCGAGCAATAGACGACGAAGCGCCCATCCTGGGCCAACTCGGCGTGGGCCTCGATGCGCAGCGTGCCCGACTTCCCGAAGCGGTACCACATCCCGGCCAATCCGACCGCCTTGCGGCGCGCGCCCTTCTCGCCTTGGGCCGCGTTGAAGGCCGCCGCCTCGGCCAGAAAATCGCGGTAGCGCGGCTCGATGGCCGCCAGCACCTCATCGTAGCCCAACGATTCCGCCACCGGATAGCCGAGGAAGGAGATCGAGTCTTGGTCAATGCTATTCTTACGCCGGAAATCGAGCGGGTCCTCGTCCAGCCGCTGGGCCATCTCGTCCAGCGCACACTCCAGCGCGAAGATCGACTGGGGCGAGCCGAAGCCCCGAAACTGCCCCGCCTTGGGCCCGTTGGTGTAGACGCTCTGGGCATAGGCATCGACAGCTCGGTAGCGGTAGGGGCCGCCGCTGGCGGTGAGGGCATAGTTGGGGATGTACTGACCGTGGGCGTCGTAGCCGCCGGTGTTGACATCGACGCGGGCCTGGATAGCGGTCAAGCGGCCATCCTCAGCCGCGCCGATGCGATAGCGCACGCGGTAGGGATGGCGCTTGGGCGAGGCGTCGAAGGACTCGCGGCGCGTGTAGGCCAGCCGCACCGGGCGACGCGCGTGGTAGGTCGCCAGCGCGGTCGCCACGAAGGGCCACGGATCCTGCTTGCCGCCGAAGGAGCCGCCGGTGGGCGGCATAATCACCCGCACCCGCTCCGGATCGAGTGCCAGCGCTGCCGCGATGTAGCCCTGCTGCCAATGCGGCTCGTGAGTCCCGCCGACGACGGTCAGCTGGCCCGCATCGTCACCCTCCTCGAAATAGCCCAGCAGCGCCTCCCGCTCCAGCGCGGCGTGCTCCTGCCAGGCGGTGCGATAGACAGTCTCCAGGATCAAGTCGGACTCGTCGAAGGCGGCCTCCAGATCACCGTGCGCCTCCGCCTCCGAGGTGAGGAGATTGCCCCCCGCGTAGATGGGGAGCGCGTCCTCCGCCAGCGCATCCTCCAGCGTGAAGGCATGGGGCAGCGGCTCGCAGGTCGCCTCAATCGCCTCGGCGCCGGCCTGTGCATCTTGCGGCGAGTGCGCCACGATCAGGGCTACCGGCGCGCCGCGCATCTTGACCGTCTCGCCGACGGGCGTCAGCACCGGCTCGTCGCGGCTGTAATCGCCCAGGCCGTTCTCGCCGGGGATGTCGGCGGCGGTGAGGACACATACCACATCCTCCAGTCGCTCGGCCCGCGTCGTATCCAGAGCGACCAGACGGGCGTGATGGTGCGGGCTGCGCAGCACCCGGGCGTAGAGCATCCCCCCCATCCTGATGTCCTCGACGTATTGCGTGCGCCCGGTCACCTTGTCAATCGAGTCGGTGCGGATGGCATCACCGCCGATGATGGGTTGATCGGAGACTTCCGAAGTCTGGGGAGACTTCGGAAGTCTGGCGTCACCTCGCATCCGCGCCGCGGCCAGCTCCACGGCCTGCACGATACGCTTGTAGCCGGTGCAACGGCAGAGATTGCCCGCCAGCGCCTCGACGATCTGCTCGCGGGAGGGATCGGCGCCGCTTCGCTTACAGCGGTCGAGCAGAGCCTTGGCCGCCATAAGCATGCCGGGGGTGCAGTAGCCGCACTGCACCGCGCCGACCTCGATGAAGGCGGCCTGCAATGGATGAAGGTCATCGAGCTCGCGACCTGCATCTGTACTCAGCCCCTCGACGGTCAGCACGCGCCGCCCGGCGACCTTGCCCATCGGCGTGAGGCATGAGCGCACCGGCACTCCATCCAGCAGCACGGTACAAGCGCCGCACTCGCCCTCGTGGTCGCAGCCTTGTTTGGTGCCAGTCAGGCCCAGATCGTCGCGCAGCACGTCGAGCAGCGGGCGGGCGGGGTCGACTTCGATGGTGATAAGTTGATTGTTAAGCGTGAAGGATATTTTCATGCGTTTGATTGATAGAGGATTCTTACCTATCTTCCCGTTCCTGTCGAGCTGCCCGAACCAGATCAACAGTCAAGGTACCGTACTGAGCAGCAAAAGCATCACGCAGTTGATTTGCTTTTCTCAGCACTCTTAATCTATCCGCTTGTTGTTCGGACTGTTGCAGATCCTTCGTCCGAATGCCATCCAAGTCAATGTCGTCAGCTCGATGCGCTTCCAGTTCTTCCAACCGGCGCAGATCTCCGATGCTGATCATCGCTGCTTTGGGTTTGCTGTGGCTAGTAATCACTATCCGTTCCTGTCCAAAAGCAGCCCTCAGGAATTCGGAAAACGCTCTCTTCGCTTCGATCACGCTTACACTTGGCATATC
>CAZANJ010000085.1:6017-9531 GCA_964486415.1 uncultured Anaerolineales bacterium | reverse complement strand
ATGTAGGGCGGGTTTCCATACCCGCCGATTTTTGAATCGCTTCGAAAACCCCCTCAGCCCAGGCTCTTGGGCGGGAAGGCGAGGACGTGATGATGGAAGCGACAAGGATGATGTGTATAAGCCTGACATGCGCTTGGAACATCGGCAGCATCGGCAGCACCAGGAAAGGGTTCAATCTTCCAGGAGCGCAGGCAGCGGGTGAGGTGGCAGAGGGGCAAACCGACCACGTTGGCATAGCAACCTTGCAACTGGGCGACGGGATGAAAGCCATTGTGCTGGATGGCATAAGCGCCAGCCTTGTCCAACGGATCGCCGCTGGCTACGTAGGCTGCTATCTCCCCATCCGTATAATCCCGCATCCTGACCTTGGTCTCGGCCAGATCGGTCAGTATACGGGCTGATAATGCTTCTCGCAAGGTGATCGCGCTGTAAACGGTGTGGGATCGACCGCGCAAGCGGCGCAGCATCGCCTTCGCATCTTTAGGGTCGCTTGGCTTGCCCAGAATCTGGCCCTCAAATGCGACTATGGTGTCACAGGTAATGATCATCTTCGCCGTGGATAGATCAATGCATGCGCTCGCTGCGGCCTTAGCCTTGGCACGACTCAGCCGGACGACTAGTTCCGAGGGCGTCTCACCGGGATGCGGAATCTCTCTTGTGTCCGTCGCAGTCACGTCAAATGGCAGCCCTAATAACGCCAGCAACTCACGACGGCGCGGGGATTGGGAGGCTAATAGCAGCTTATTTTCATTCATAGCGGGCGATATTGTAGCATAGAGTGTCCAGTTGTAAAAATGAATTGAGCGTGTTATCATCCTGACCTATGAGAGATTTGCAGGATATTAGACAAGAACCCCCTGACCATACCCGTCAGGGACTGTACCGTCAAGCCATACTGATCGCCCTCCTGGGCAACCTTATTCTGACCGCGGCCAAGGGAGTGGTAGCTTGGTTTTCGGGCAGCAGCGCCGTCTTCGCCGACGCCGCCAATTCCCTCTCCGATGTGCTTTACAGCGCACTGATGGCAGCCGGGCTGTACATGGCCCAACAACCGCCCGACAGGTCCCATCCCCAGGGCCACAGCCGCTTCGAGCCGCTGGTCAGCTTGCTCATCGCTCTGGCAATGACCGGTGCCGGACTGACCGCATTGCGGGAGAGCGTGCGGCGGTTTCTCGCCGGCGCAGCATCGATCCAACCCGGCTGGCCGACGGCTGTGCTGATCGGTAGCGCTCTGGCCAAAGTCGTGATGTACCTGCTTGTGAAGGGCATCGGACAGCGGGCACGCAGCCCCGCCATCCGCGCCAGCGCTCGCGACAATTTATCCGACGTTTTGACCTCGACGGCGGCCCTGATCGGTGTGTTAGGTTCCGATCTCATCCATCCTGCACTCGATCCAGCCGCCGGCGTGTTGGTAGCATTATGGATCTTCCGCGCCGCCTGGGAGATATTCTACGAAAACATCGGTTATCTCACTGGCCGTGGAGCGCCGCCGGAGACCATGTCCCAGATCATCGATTCGGCCTCTGCGGTGCCCGGTGTCCTCGGCGTTCACCAGGTCATCGCCGACCACGTCGGGCCGACCTTGCGCGTGGATATGCACATCGACCTGGATGGTGAGATAACACTCCGACAGGCCCACGCCATCGCCGACCAGGTGCAAGCTCAGGTCGAGGCGCTGCCGGAGGTGGAATTGGCCTTCGTCCACGCCGAGCCGGTTGAGCGCCAAGGAGCGTGAACCTCCCGCCCTTTCCTGCGACGAAGGGCGAGTGACAATGCCCACCTGGTTCACAAGGCGCATTCTCGATCTGGTCCGTAAGCTCACTGACCTTTATTACACCCGCAAGTATGGCACGATGGCCCGGCGCCTGGGCCGGCCGGGCCTCATCCCCGATGAGCGGCGTGGCTTTGTCCTCCTCCAGATCGACGGGCTTTCCCACGAACATCTTGTGCAAGCTATCTCCGCCGGTCACATGCCTTACTTGAGTCAGCTATTGGTCGAACGCAAGTTGACGGTGTCACCCTGGCGCTGTGGCTTGCCCAGCAGCACCCCCGCCGTCCAGGCCGGGATGATGTTCGGCAATCGCTTCGACATCCCCGGATTCAGTTGGTACGAGAAGGATCGTGACGCGACGATGACGGCCCGCCGTCCGGATCATGTCCAGTTGATGCGTTCGCGCATTGGGCGTGATCGGCCCGGCATTTTGCGCGGCGGCTCCTGCTACGTCAGCATGTTCGACGGCGACGCCGACCTGGCGCTGTTCACCCTCAGTGCTTTCCATCGGCAGTACTTCTTCGAGAGCGTGCGCGGGATGGGGCTGTTTATGCTCTTCCTGCTCAGTCCCTATCGCGTGCTGCGTCTGCTGGGTATGACTGCTGGCAGCTACTTGACCGGGCTGGGCCGCCGTTTGCTGACCTGGGCGCAGCCCGGTGCCATCAACCCCCTGGACATTTTCTCCCCCCTCTTGCACGCGGCCGCCGACGCTCTTTTCGTCGAGGTGCAGACCTTCGGCGTGATGCTGGATATCTATCGCTGCGTGCCCGCTATCTATGCCAACTACAACAGCTATGACGAAGCGGCTCACGAGGTGGGGCCAACTCATCCGACCACCTTCCGCATCTTGCAGGGAGTAGATAAACGCATCCATCAAATCGACCGTATGCGCGGCCGCTATCGGCGACGGCGGTATGACCTCTATCTCATCTCCGATCACGGTAATTCCCCCGCGATCCCTTTCCGTTGGCGCCAGAGCCAGAGCCTGGGGCAGTACATTGTAACTCAAATCGGTCGGGAGCTTTCCCTCGGTGAGATGGATATATTTTACACCCACTCGCAGAAAAAAGCGGGGTACTTGCTGGATGAGCTGGAGATGCTGGAGCAGCGCGTCTCTCCCCGTTTGCGAAGGATACTCGCATCGCTGCGTCGCTATGCCGATCGGCAGACACTGATTCCACAGAAAGCGGACTATGACCCGACTCGGCAACGGGATGTCGTCGTCTCCCCATCCGGCCCTTTGGCCCACGTCTATTTCAACGTCAGCCCTCGCTCGCTCGACCTGATGGAGGTGGTGTTACTGTATCCTCATCTTTTGGATAGTCTGTTCGCGATTCCCGAAATAGGGGCTGTGATCGGTCGAGCGGGAGATCAGACGCTCATCCTGGGACAGAAGGGCGGCGCGGCGCTTGTTGGAGGCCAAAGAGAAGTTGTAGAGGGGAGCCATCCGCTGGCGCCGTTCGGCGATGTGGACTACGCCGTCGCTCAAATCCACCGCGTGGCCCATTTCCCCCACACTGGCGATTTGGTCATCTTGGGAGCTGTGGAACCTGACGGGAGCGTCATCACCTTCGAGGAGCAGAGCGCGACCCACGGCGGATTGGGAGGGCCGCAGGGGCTCCCTTTCATCGCTTGGCCCCCGGAATGCCCCTTGGCCCCAGAAGCGCTGAAGGATGCCCAGGACATCTACCCTTATTTTATGGAGCGTTATCACTCGCCCCCGATCCCCTCTCCCTAGCAGGG
>CAZANJ010000085.1:0-5917 GCA_964486415.1 uncultured Anaerolineales bacterium | reverse complement strand
TTTCTGGACAGCCTGATGGTTACTGGCTATAATCAACCTCATATGAGACGAGTCACTCTTTTAATTGTGTTGATCGCATTGCTGGCGGGATGTGGTGAGCAGCCCATCCTTGAGCCCGCTTCGAGTCCATCCCCCTCGCCGACCGTGATCCCCGCGACGCTCACGCCCACGCCTCCGCCCTCTCCCGAAGCTGCTGCGGCAAATTTCCTGAACGCATGGGAGGAAGGCGATTACGGGGCGATGTACAATCTCCTCTCCCCCGGCAGCCAAGCTGTCACCGATGCCGGAAGCTTTGTCGGGTTTTATCAGGACACTCTCGATGCTGCCACTGCGCTTACCGTCACCACGGAGCTTCGCGCCGTCTTACAGCAAGAGGATCAGGCGCAAGCCTCCTTCGATCTGACTCTCGATACAGCCTTGGTTGGTCAACTGGTCACCGATACGGTGCTTTCCCTCACCCTGAGCGACGGGCAGTGGGGCGTGAACTGGAACGCGGGGCTGGTTTGGCCACAACTGATCGGCGGTCACCAATTCCGGATGGACTACACTATCCCTACTAGGGCCAACATTTACGACCGTAACGGGCTGGGGCTTGCCACGGAAGGCACGTTGGTCACCATCAGCATTATTCCTGAGCAGGTTGAGAATGAGGATGCGCTCCTGGAGGTGCTGGAACAGATCACCGGTCTCTCGCCCAATGAGATCAAGGGCCGGTACGTCGCCGCTCCCGCCGATCAGAGAGTGCCCATCGCCGATATTCCGGCCGAGAAGAACGCGGAGTATGACTCTTTGCTATCCTACTTCTCCGGCATCTACCGCGAGGAGAGGGAGGGGCGCACTTACCCCCACGGAGACGCCGCGCCCCACCTCATCGGCTGGGTGGCCCCTGTGCCCGCCGAGGAGTTGGCGGCCTACCGCGCTCGTGGATACCGGGGGGAAGAACGCGTCGGCATCTTCGGGCTGGAGGCCTGGGGCGAGGAGGCTCTGGCCGGGCAGCACGGCGGTACCCTCACCATCGTCACCCCGGCCGGCGAGAAGGTGGCCGATGTGGCATCCAGCCCCGCCGAGCCTGGCCGCGCGATTTACACCACCATCGATCGCGGCTTCCAGGAACAAGTGCAGCACATTCTGGGCGACCGCAAGGGGGCCATCGTCGTGCTGGATGTGCGTACCGGAGCGGTGCGGGCTCTCGCCAGCGGGCCGGCCTTCAACCTCAATATCTTCGCCGGGCCGGCCGGGGCAGTGGGCCGCTCCCAGGTTCTGGCCGATACCCGCAACCCTTTCTTCAACCGGGCCACTCTGGGCGCCTACCCCTGCGGCTCCGTCTTCAAAATCATCACCATGGCCGCCGGGATGGAGGCCGCCGGGATGGATCCGGCGACGACCTCCTTCTATTGTCCGGGTTACTGGGAGGGATTAGGGCCGGGAGCGCGGCGGCTCTGCTGGAACGAGACAGGGCACGGCGACATTGTGCTTCAAGATGGCCTGACCGCTTCCTGTAACGTCGTGTTCTACACCGTCGGAAAGACCCTGGATGATATGGGGAGCGGGATTCTTCCTCAGTTCGCCCGTGACTTTGGCTTCGGTGTCCCGACCGGGCTGAAGGGCCTCGCCGAGGAGAGCGGGCTGGTTCCTGACCCGGCGTGGAAGGAGAGCGAGCGCGGTGAAAATTGGGGCGCGGGGGACACGGTCAACCTGGCCATCGGGCAGGGCAACTTGAAGGTGACGCCGCTGCAAGTGGCGCGTATGATGGCCGCCGTGGCCAACGGCGGCACGCTTTACCGCCCCTACGTCGTCGAGCGCATCGAGGGGATCGCTTCGCAGCCCGAAAAAGTCACTCAGCCCCAGGTCGTCGGCAATCTACCGATCAGTTCGGAGCATCTGGTCGCGATGCAAAAGGCGCTGCTGGGCGTCACTACCAGGGCACTAGGCACCGCCGAACATCGCTTCATCGGTCTGGGAATTCCCGTCGCCGGCAAGACCGGCACCGCCGAGGTCGGGACGGGCGCTCAACCCCATTCCTGGTTCGCGGCCTACGCTCCCGCCTACAGCACCGAGATCGCCATCGCCGTGATGGTGGAAAACGCGGGCGAGGGCTCGACGGTGGCCGCGCCGCTGGCCCGTCAGGTCATCGAGGCTTACTACGGACTGGCGCTCTCACCGCTGCCGCCCCAAGCGGAGGAAGATTACGTGCCGCCCACGCCTACGCCGGAGACAACGGAGTGAGCGAGTAAAGATTGGCGTAACCATCCCATCAGCTTGTGCTCTAAGGGGATCGCCAGATCCCCACCCTGTTTTGGGACAATTTTCGCCGCGCAGAACTGGGATCTGGCGATCCCTGGCGAGCAACAGATAAATGCAATTGCTCTGCGGAGTGAGCTAGTTTATGGCTCCGCCAGGCGCAGCGCGATGTAGGCCGGGCGATAGGAGCCATCGGGCCGCAGCAGGCTGTAGGCCGAAAATGAGCTGCTCGATCCCCAGATCGTCGCCAGGTTCAAGTTCCAGAGAAACATCGGCCCCACCCAATCACGCTCGCCCCCCATCCGGAAGGCCCGCACGACGTAATCCGCCTGCTCTTTTTCGCTGACCTCAGCCGCGTACTCCCAACCGGTCGTGTCCATCTCCCCCAGCCCCTCGGTCGAGGGCCAGCCGAACTCCGTGATCCAGATGTGCCGAGCGCCGTCCTCATATTCGAGCATAATCTGACGGTAATCCTCCAGCGTGTCGCGGAAGAAGAAGCTGGGATGGTCATTGTGGCTGGAAGCGGCATGCTCAGCGTCCTGCACGCTCTCGTCGGGGGGATTGGCGTAGCCATAGGGGTGGGTGCCGATGCCATCCACCCACTGCTCGATGCCCGCCTCATACATCCCGCGCATAAAGACGCGGTCATCGATGGCAGTCACGCCGTCGTTGATGCCGGTGACGCCGGGCGCACCGCTGATAACTATCGCGCCCGAATCGCCAGCCCGCACCCCCTGAGCGCCCTCCGCGACCAGATCGACGAAACGGGCCGGGTCGAGTTCATCGCCGCGCCATTCGCGGGCCAGGTTGGGCTCGTTCCAGAGCTCATAAGCCGCCACACGGCCCTCGTACCGCGTTGCCAACTGTTCCATAAAACGCCCGAACTCCGCGTAGTCTAACGGCGGGCCGCTTTCGAGCGTAGTATCGCGGGTCCAGTCGGGCGCGTGCGTCACGCTGAGCAGCAGCTTGAAGCCCAATCTGTCGGCTGCTTCCACGGCGCGATCAAGGGTAACCCAATCCAAATTGCCCGGGCCGTGCTCGATGGTGTGCCATTCCACCTGCTGCTTGATCCACCCCACGCCCAGCCCTTGCGCCCAACGCAATGTCTTCTCCACATCGCCTGCCATGAGATGCACCTGCACGCCATAATCCGGCTTGGGCACCGGAGGCGGCAATGGAGTCGGCTCCGCCGGAGTCGGCTGGGCCGTCGGTGGAACCGGTGAGGCTGTCAGGGTGGGTGTGGGAAGAGGGGAAACCCCGCCACCGCTAACGCCGGGCAAGTAGAGCGTGTGTGGCGAGGTTTGGGGAGTAGGTGCGGTTGGGGTATGGGTGGGCGATGAATCGAGACAGCCGAAGATCGCGCCAGAGAGCAGGATGAGCAAGGCGATTCGCATTGCTCTGTCACGTGATGACGTTCTCATCGTTGGGCTACCGTAGACGCCAGTTCTTCGTCATCAGCTCGTTCATACACTTATTAGCTCACCGTCCGCCGGGACAATGACCTCCAGGTCGGTGCCGGCACGTGCTTCTTCGGCGAGCACTTCGGGATGATCTCCGATTTCTAATCCCAGATGCACCAATGCCAGGCGCGGGCAATCGGCGCGGCGCGCGATTTCGCCCGCTTGCTGAGCGGTGCTGTGATAGTGTACAGCGGCGTCCTCATTCGGCTGGAGCACGGCGCTGAAGGATGCTTCGTGAATCAAAAAATCGCTGCCCCGGGCCAGCTCGACAGCCGCCTCACTGGGGCGGGTATCGGTGACGAAAGTGATCGACGGGCCGCCCTCGAAATCCCATCGCGCGGCCAGCGTCGGCACGCCTGGTGGATGATTGAGCACGGCGGTATGCAGATCGATCCCCGGCGCGACCTCCATGCCGTTGGTCCCCTCCTCCGAAAGCTCGTGCCACTGAAAATTGAGACACTGAAGCTTGAGGCTGGAGAAGGAAAGCGGCCCGAGCACCTGTAGAGTGGTGAGCGTATTCGAGCCCGCGTAGACGTTCAACGGGGTGGGCGCGTTGATGCGGCTGAGGGCCAACATTGGCAACCCCAGTATATGATCTCCATGGGCGTGGGAGATGAAGAGATGTTCGATGTCGGTGGCTTTGAGATCGGCCCTCGCTAGCTGCTGCATTATAACCGGCCCGCATTCGACCAGCATGCGGAAGCCGTTCTGTTCGACCAGCACCGCCACGTTGCTCCGCCGCCCAGCAGAGAATGCGCCGCCAGTTCCTAGGAATGTAACATCAGCCATAAGCTGCCTCCTGTCATATATTCATGAACTTATCAGCATGGTCTGGAGTAAAGCAGTAAGTCTCTCATGGGAGATAATTATATTATAATTGAAACTGTCGGGCTGAGAGTTTCTTTAGCGTTACATCCCCGTTGCGAAGGCCGCTTGTATGGCTTGCTTGGCGGCCTCCAGTGACGGTTTTACCACCGCTGGTTCTTCCCTCACGGCCTTCATCGCGCTGGCGACATCCTTGAGGCCAGAGCCGGTCGCCAGGACAACCACACGCTCGTCAGGCGCCACCAGATCTCGCTCGAGCGCTTTGACCAGTCCGGCGTAGGCCGCGGCCGCGGCCGGCTCGGCGAAGACGCCACATCCCTGGGCCAACGCGGGAATGGCGGCCAGGATCTCCTCATCGCTCACGCGGAGGTAAGCGCCGTCGGTCTCGCGCACCGCCCGCAGCGCCTTGATGCGGTCGCGCGGCAGCCCGGCGACGATGCTATCGGCGACGGAGTGGGCCTCGACGGGCTCCATTTCCGTCGCGTCGATGCCGCGCTCCCAGGCGTCCACCAGCGGCGAGGAGCCCGCCGCCTGCACACCGATGATGCGCGGCATGTGATCGATCCAGCCCAGCGCTAACAGGTCTTTCAGGCCCTTATGTACCCCGCCGATGATACAGCCATCGCCGACGGGGACGAAGACGACGTCCGGTGCTTGCCAATCCAGTTGCTCGCAGAGCTCGTAGGCGACCGTCTTTTTGCCCTCGCTCATATAGGGGTTGTAGCCCGTGTTGCGATTGTACCAATCGAAGGCCCGCGCCGCCTTCAGGCACAGCTCAAATGCCTGGTCATACGTGCCGTCCACCAGCAGCACCGTGGAGCCATAGGCCAGCAGTTGCGCGATCTTCGCTTCCGGCGCGGTGCGCGGCACGAAGATGACGTTGGGCTGACCGACTGCGGCGCAAAGCCCGGATAGGGCCGCGGCGGCGTTGCCGGTGCTGGCGGTGGTGATGATGTCATAGTTCGCCTCGCGGGCCTTGACCACCGCCACCGCCGAGGCGCGATCCTTGAGCGACGCGGTCGGTTGGCGGCTGTCGTCCTTGACCCAGAGGCGCTCCAGGCCCAACTCATCGGCCAAGCGTGGCGCCGCGTAGAGCGGCGTCCAACCAACGGTCGCCAGCACAGTATCCGCCGTCAGCTCTTGCACTACCGACGAGTCTACTGGCAAAAGTGGCATATAGCGCCAGATGGAGCGCGTGGGATCATCCTTCAGCTTCTCCGGCGTGATTTGCTGAGCGACGTAATCATAGTCATAAATGACGTCGAGGATTCCGTCGTCGCCGTGCTTGGGGCAGACGTAAGCGGCCTCGTCGACTTCGTACTCTTTTCCACAGATAGTGCATTTCAGTCCAATAACGTGTTTCATGGACACCTCGTTTGTGTATTGGTATG
>CAZANJ010000084.1:2444-9604 GCA_964486415.1 uncultured Anaerolineales bacterium | reverse complement strand
GATCGGTCCGAGAATCGCTCACGCATCCGGTGTTTCTGGGACTTGATAAACTGTCGTTTGACCTTGTGTGAAAACTTGTTCCAGGAGTAGGTCAAACTTGTTCAGTGCTTCTGCAGCGTGACATTGACGTTCGGGGGAGTTGCAAAGTTCTTGAACATAGCGTCGCTCTACAGCGCCCACGATTACATACTCCACGTTCCATTTCTGCAGCAGATCCAATGCCCGGTCGCTACTGTGGGTAGTGTAGATTGCCTCGATGTCTGGTTCGCGCTTTCCTTGCTCAACGTAGTTCCCGCGCCATTGGCTTTCGTGTAGCGCCCAGCCCAAGACCGTTGGATAGCCCGTGAAGGCGCTGATACGCCCTTCGTAATCGTAGTTATTCCCTGGCGCTTCTAGGATGATGGGCGCATCTTGCGCATTGGCCCGCAGCCATTCGATAGCGGCCCAATCATCCGGGTGATTCCGAGCGATGTTTATCGCGCCGTTCATATTCGGGTCCCTTTGGAACCCTTGCACTCGACTGTAGCTTGCCATCACGGGATAGATCATACCCGCCGTCACCAATATCCCTGTTCCTGCCAGAAATGTTGTTCGGGGGATGACGCTTAATTTGCTCTGGTTGAGTACCCACCATACCCCATAGGCGCTCACGCAACCCAACATCACCCACGCCTGATAGTAAAATTTGAATATCGTGTTCATCCGCACGCCGAAATGGTCGCGCAGGTAGATGAATTCCACGCTGAAGGTGAGGGCAAGTCCTGTTAGGATCAGTAATGAAGCGAACACATCGCTGGTAGAAAAAGACCGTCGAGTATGGCTTTTTGTCGATGCTTGTATGATGTTCAAGATTGCCAGCGCGATGAGCAAGGACAGGGTAAGGAACAACCAAGGTTCGTGTAGACGTGCCAGGATGACGGCCTTTAGCACCGCGATTGGGCTCGTGCTTCCGACGGCTTGTTGTACATTGGGATTAGCCAGCACGCTTTGCACGAACTGACGGCCCTTCTCACTCAGTAAGGTGTAGGTCATTACCACACTGATCAAGGCCACGGGTGTCAGCATCACTATTCCCCACCACTGTGCCGCTAAGCCTAGAAGTCGTTTGGGAGATTCTCCTCGCTTCCTGTGTCTCCTGAGCTGGGTGGTGAGGAGCCAGGTTATCACGAAGATGAAAGGCCCGAACATTACCAGATACTGCCGTAGGCGCGTCGGAGGCAATAGATAGGGCAAAATCCCCCCGGCTTGTGATTGAAAGCTGATGTAGAAGGGCAAGTAGAGAATGATCCCACTTACCAGAAGGCCAGCTCCTAGCTTAATAGTTGAGGATAATGTTTCTTGTAACTTTCCCCCTGTGGCGGAGTATCGCCCGATGCCGTAAGCGAGCACGGTAAGCCCCAGGTAAATGGGAAAATCCCAGGTGTTGAGAAACCCTAGAGCGCCTAAGATGACGGCATAGGCCAGGAAAAGCGCCCAATCGGAGCCCATTACAAATCCTCTTCCCTTTTCCCCTCGTCTATTCGTCTGCCGACGCAGCAGGTTAAGGGCCAGCGCGATACTCATCAGCACGAAGGGTAAGGCCAGTACGTGCGGGTGATTGTCTCCCAGCAGGAAGCTGAAGAAGGGAAATTCATCGATGGGGCTGATGCCCATAGGCTGTCCGAGCAGATTTCGATCACGGATTACGCGTGAAGCGCGCCACCACCACCAGCCGTGCCCCGGATACCATGAGTTGCTCACAGAGCTTCCGAGTAGAGCGGGTATATCGATCCAGCGCCAGAAAGCCTGGGGCATAATTCCCTTGGCATATAACGCTTCCAGCAGCCCCTCCAGGTTTCCCATCACAGCGACGAACAGTGAGCCCAGTAGGCCGTATTGTAGTGCTGCGCCTTCTTTCGTTCCTCCGTTCGAGCTGCGAATCAGATTGTAGGTCACGCCTAACGCGCCGGTTGTAGTCAGCGCAAACAGGAGAGCGTCATACAGCTCAAATCCGATGCCAGAGGTAACGCCCGAAAGCCGCGTCAGCAGAGCCATCATCACATAGCCGAAATAATAGTAGCTGATGGCGAAGCCCGAAAGCCAGGGATCGAGTGGGGGAAAACTTGGACTTTCCAGAATGGCATTTAGAAAGGCGATCTCCATAAACTTCTCGCCGCCGCTGCTCATGATCTTGTCCGCCGCGTAGGCTCGCAGCACGGCCCAAGCGCAGAAGGCCAGGGTGAAGAGTATCTCCACTGTCAGCACCAGCTTCTTGTGTTCGCGGAGGAAGGTCAGCAGAGATGATGTTTCATTTTCCCCGCGTCGGAGGTAAATACAGAGGCATAATCCCGTCATCAATGCCAGGGCGACGAGAATGCCCCCGGATGTGTTTCGCAGAAAGCCCAGCGAGGCTCCGATCCATAGCGTGTAGCTTGTCAGGAGCAAGCCCAATGGTTTAGCGAACGTATAGCCCCGGTCGGGCAGCCACCTGAACAGTCGGTAGGCCAGTGGCAGCGCTGCCCAACCCACGATTTGTATCAGCATCCACCAGGTGAAAACGTGCAACAAGTTTGCCCTCCTTCCTCTTCCTCTCATGCAACGTGCTAGGGAATTTTACCACGTCTTACCTTCTTTGTCATCTGCCTATTCTGGCATTTCGCTACCCTACACAAGTTTCTAGAGTCCCGAATTATGTCGGAGAATCGTCGGCTATGGAAAGTCGACCTACAAAACAAGTCAAATGTAGGGCAGGTTTCCATACCTGCCGCATTTGTGTAGGGTAGCAAGTTCTGGCATTAGTTTTTACAATCAAGTTATGCTATAATACCCCTCGCTCTTGAAGGTAGCTGGAATGCGTGGATCAGGAATAGGTTTGGAGGGAATAAAAATGGAAAAGTCTAATTTTCTCATCGTGTTGGGCATACTGGCCATCTTTTTGATCCTGGCCTGTTGTTGTTGCGCTGGACTTGGAGGTATTGGATTCTGGAAGATGCAAGAGAGTGAGTTTGAGTTCTCCTCGACTATTGAGGTCACTATGGAGGTGCCCTTTGACTATGATGACGCGACTCCTGTGCCCACTCCCATTCTCACTCGCGAGCCCGCGGGCGACGCTGGCGCCGAGACGGAGGAGTTATTAGAGGCTGCGGTGATACCCGTGCGCGATCTTCACGACTTGGCGATTCGGTTGAGTGGCCTGGATCCCGAAACACCCCGCACTGTCAACCCAAGTGGATCGCCGGACTATGAGGTCGGTGATCGTCGCACTTTCCACGTCTCCAACGTGGATACCGATGAACAATTCGACATCGAGGCGGTTCTCGAATACAAGACCGAACACGTCTATATGTGGGTTGAGTCTGGTGCGCGCTTCCAGCGAGACAATCTCGAGGCGGCCGCCGATCTCTTCGAGGAGGAGACATACTCGACCAATCGCGAGTTCTTCGGCTCGGAGTGGAGCCCCGGCGTGGATAATGACCCTCATCTCAGCATCCTCCACGCCCGCGATCTGGGCAACAGCGTTGCCGGTTACTACTCCAGCGCCGATGAGTTCGTCGCCGAGGTGCGCGATGATTCCAATGAGATGGAGATGTTCTACATCAACATCGATAACGTGACTATCAATGACGAGTTCTACAACGGCGTGCTCGCTCACGAATTTCAACATATGATCCATTGGTACAATGACCGCAATGAGGAGACCTGGCTGAACGAGGGCTTCTCCGAGTTGGCCACCTTCCTGAACGATTTTGACGTCGGCGGCTCCGACTGGGTGTTTGCGATGGAGCCTGATACTCAGCTCAACTCCTGGCCTGAAGGTCCCGGAGCGGCCGGGGCTAATTATGGCGCTGCCTATCTGTTCACTTCTTACTTCCTCGATCGCTTCGGCTCTGATGCTACCAAGGCGCTGGTGGCCCATCCCGAAAACTCCTTCGCCAGCGTGGAGGTGGTGCTCAATGAGCTCAATGCTGATTTGAGTTATGAAGAGCTTTTCGCAGACTGGGTGGTTGCCAATTTGGTGGATGATCCGTCCATTGAGGATGGACATTACGGTTACCAAGCCATCGATCCTCCCTCGTTCGACATAGAGACCACGTATTACGGGAATGCTTACCCCGTCTCGGAAAGTGCGGTGGTATCTCAACATGGCACCGATTACATTGAGTTGGAGGGGGAGCGGCCCTTGACCTTCCGTTTCACCGGCTCCACGCAGGTCGGTCTGGTGGACACCTCGGCTTACAGCGGACGCTACTTCTGGTGGTCTAATCGGAGCGATGATTCCGATATGATGCTCACCCGCGCCTTCGATCTTTCGGACGTCGGCGAGGAGGCCAGCGAGGAACTAACCCTGGAATTCTGGACCTGGTATGACATCGAGGAGGACTGGGATTACGCCTACGTCGAGATCAGCGCCGATGGGGGGGAAAGTTGGGAGATACTCACCACGCCCTCTGGCACCTCTACCAATCCCAATGGCAACTCATTCGGTTGGGCCTACACGGGGCGCAGCGGCAGTGGTTCGAGTGCTGAGTGGATCCAGGAGCGGGTCGATATCTCCGCCTACGCTGGGCAGGAGGTGCAGATTCGCTTCGAGTACATCACCGATGACGCCGTCAACCGTCCCGGCTTCATCTTGGACGATCTCGCCATCCCGGCGATTGGCTATTTCGATGACTTCGAGGAGGATGGAGAAGGGTCTACCATGAGCTCGTCGAATGGGTGGAATGCGGCGGGCTTCATCCGTCATGCCAACGTGTTACCGCAACGCTGGTTGGTGCAAATGATTCTCTACGGCTCCGATGGGAGGGTGTCGACTGTGGATCGGTTAGAGCTGAATGGGGATCAGAGCGGCGCGTTAGTCGTCCCGCTGGATAGCCGGTCGGATCGCGCCGTTATCGCCGTCTCCGGCCTGGCGCCGGTGACGACGGAGTGGGCCTCTTACAACTATGAGGTTGAGGAGCGGTAAGGAAGACTTGATGATTAACCCGGTTTGAACCGAAAAAGCCTGTCTCTTGTAAAGAGACAGGCTTTTTTCCTACCGATCTACCGGTCTACTAACGCTAACCCCGCATCACCAGCGGCAGATATATTTCAATCACCTCTGGGGCGAAGTATTGTCCCTTGTTGTTGCTGATGGTCACGTTGCCGGCTCCGTCCATTACCTGCACGAAGTAGCTGGCCTCCTTGGTCAAGCCGGTCACTGTGCCCTCCCACTTGTCAGTGTAGGCGCGATAAGCCAGCTCGTCGCTCTCCCAGTGCTGACCATCCTGGCTGTAGGTCACTAGCGCCCGCTCGATGCCGGATGCGTCGTCAGCCGAGACCTGGAACGTGAACCCTCCTGGGTAAAGCGAAGTCCCCACTTCCCAGATGACGGGCGGCACATCATCCACACTGTCCGAGTAGGCTACCGTGAAGGTCAGCTCGGTGAAGCGACGCAATGTCCCCGCGCTCTGATTCCCCGAGAATTGAGCCGGCACGATCACCAGGTGATCCTCCGACCCAAGCAGGTTGATGGCGAATATCTTGGACGGGAACCATCCGGGCGCGGTGAAGGCTGGCTCCTCAACGCCCTCCGTGCTGGTGGGCACCGGGCGGGAGATGAGGGGATCGAAGGCGGTCTCCTTCGCGGACTCGCCGCCCAGCAGGAGCACGCCGTGAGGATTCATACCCGTCACCGTGTCCAACGCTATGCTGGTCTTGGGCTGAACGGGCCGACCCGGGTTGGATTGGGCCACCCCGTCGACAGTGTAGTAGCTGCCGTTGTCTGCGGTGACCTTCGGATCGTAGCCGATGGACATCGTCTTGTCGACGAGATAGACGCCGCCGGTGCTTTCCAGTTCTTCTGGAGCCAGCGTCACGACACCCTCCTGTCTCGAAAAGACAGGGGTACTGAAGTCAACCTCATACATCGGCAGGCCGTACAGCGTCGATTCGACCATTATCTTCTCGTCGTAGGTGCCGAAGCCACCGCTGGGTACTTCGCTCAGATAAGCCTGTTTAGCCCGTGCCAGCGCTTGACCGACGGGCATCGAGGTCTGCGAGGTCAACTCGCGGGCGAAGAGGTCCATCAGCCGCTCGGTGTAGGCCACGGAGTCGTCCATCCCATAGCCGAAGCCCGTGTTGCCGATCCACCATGCCTGCTTCTGGGCCAACGCTTGCGGATAATCGAGTTGATAGCCGGACGAGGCGTGACTGTCGTTGACATTGTAGCCACTGTGGCAGCCCATCGAGAAGTTGACCGCGCCCGCCATATTCACACTGGCGCTGGCGACCTCACCGGCTGTGGTGGTCTCTGTGCCCTGGGGCGGTATAGCCTGTCGATGGTCGAAGTGGGCGTTGAGCGAGGCCAGATCGCGGCGTGTGCCCAGCCAACCCGTCTCCAGGTCATCATCGATCCACGTGTCGTTGATCAGCGTCGTCACATCGAGCCCGCTGGTGTTCAGCGTGTCGTGGATCGCCTCGCCGCCATCGATCAGGAAATCGTACCCGGTGACGAAGGCCGTGCTCGGATTGAGCACCCCGTCGCTCTCCAGGAATGCGTCGATGACCATCCCGATCTCGCCGGGCGATTCGACCAGCCGCCCCACGGCCAGGTCGGGCACGTAGAGCGCACGGCCCCTCCAGTAGAGCGGTCGGATGTCGCCATAGGCGTCGTCGGTCAGCATAAAGCCGTGATCGAGGGCCGCGTAGGTCGGATTGCCGGATTCCAGCCCAGACGAACCGAGATAAACCGACTCGTTGGCGATGTAGGAATCGTCGGGCACGCGCCAGAAAGGAATCATCAGATCGTCGCCGACGATGACCACATTTTTCAGCGTCTGCGAGTAAGTGTGGTAATAGGAGAGCACGATCTCCCGGATGGCCGCGCTCACGCCGTTGGCCGCGTTGGGGTCACATGCGTTATAGTTGTCCCAGCTAGTGTAGGAACTGCTGACCGCTGGGTCGTTCTCCACTGGGATGACCACGCCCTTCACGCTGGAGTGATCGGCCAGCAAGTGCAGTTTACTGAGCATACTGCTCGCTTCCGTGTACCATAACCCGTTCATCCGCTCGTAGTTGAGCAGGATCAGGGTTTCGGGGGAAGTGACTTCGGTGCCGGTGTAGACCGAGGTTTCCTCCCCGGATGTGATGGAGTTATGGCACTCCCCGTACCCCTCCAGAGGCGTGCTGGTCACCTTCAGGCT
>CAZANJ010000084.1:0-2344 GCA_964486415.1 uncultured Anaerolineales bacterium | reverse complement strand
CGATCAGGTTGAATTCTAGTTTCAGGGTCTGGCTGAACAAATCGGTGTCCAGTTCGGCGTCCATTTCAATGTAGTCTCCAGGCTGGTAGCCGGTCTGATTCAGGCTAAGGCTCCGGAAGGAAGCGTTTCTTTCGACCTGATTGAGCAGCAACTGGCCCCAATCCACATTAACGGCCCAGTGAGGATCGCCAGGGTGCGTGACGTCGATATCGATCTCCACTAGATTGTCACCCTGCTGTACCCAGGAGGGATCGATGTTGAAGAATGAACTGCTCCACGTGTCGTTGTCGCCGGTGAGATAGCCCAGGAAATGGCCGTTGAAATAGACCTTGTCCAGTTCTCCGTATTCTTCGTCGATATCCCAGGCGTTGATCCACAGCCAGGCCGACTCGATGGGCTCGGTCTCGGTCACCAGGATGTTGAACTCGATGGGAGATGGGGGGTTATTATTGTACAGGTACATGTCCATATCACCGTCGCAAGTGCCGGTGTGGGAGTTGTTCTCGTTGTCGTGCGTGGTGAAGTTGGGAACAGGCGTCTCTTCACAGGTATATGCATACGGGCGGATCTGGTAGCGATTATAATCTGCCGAATGGAACTGAACATAGGCGTAATCGCCTTCAACCAGGTCTAAGGTTCTGCTGAAGTCCACTTCATAGGAGTAGGGGCTGACGCTGCTGGCTACTGTGGTGGTGCAGTACAACCCCTCGTAGGGATAGATTCGCAGTGCAGCGCCTGGCTCGTGCGCTGTGCCGTATACTGTGTCGGTTGTGGCATCTACATTGCCGGTCAGATTCACTATCGGCATAGTCATCGTCTCGCCACTGGACGTGACTTCGATCCAATCTCCAGGGACAAAGGGCTTAGTGAACTGAGCCCAGTAGTAGCCGTCTGAATCGTAATAATATTCATCCGAGTTCGCGGTGCCCGACACCGTTTCTTTGATCCCCCCACTGGAGTTTTTGAGCACGGCGGTATAGGTTGCATAAGGTTGGACGTAACCGAAGATTTTCCTCATCCAGTGATCCACCCAGAGGACGGGGGCATATCGGGTGATAGCGGTGGCGTTCCCATTGGCATCGTAACACCAGATATAGGTGTAGGCGCCTCTGATGATGTCGGTGATGGATGGAAACGTCACATTGAAGCTGCCCGTTCCACTGGAGAAATCTTGGAAATCGTATTCGCTCTCACAACTAGCCCGATTCTGATATAGATTGGCAACCATGTCGCGTCCGGCGGGCGCGGTGCCGGTTACCCTATTGTTGATGTGATCCACCTTGCCGGTCAAGTTGTCCACCGTGAAGCTGTTGGTCTGAGTGTAGTTAGCCGTTACCTCAATGATGTCGCCGGGGATCGTATCGGTATAGAAATAGGTATAGTAGAAGCCATCCATATCGGCGTAAGTGTATTGAGTGTCCTTGACGTTACCGCCGTTGTCCTTGAGCACAATGTCAACGTAGGCCTCTGGATCGGTGTATCCTTGGACGCTGTTATAGGTTTCATTGACGCGGATGCTGGGGTTAGTTGTCTGCTGAATCCTACCTTGTGGTATTTCAAGCTTTTTCGGGGCATCGATCAGCCTTTGTTGGCCTATTGGTTCCTGCTCTCTAGTGCATGGGTCGTTCTCTTGCGGTGAAACAGGTTGTGGAGGCTGAAGCGGTGTGTCAGCAGTGTTCGAGTCGATGGACGAATCTTGCCCGGCCTGGGAATCTGGATACAGCGGCAAGGCGAGAGAATTTAGGGCGGCTTTGCCATCTGCCTGGGCTTGCGAGCTAGCGGGCAACGGAGCTGCGTGTAGCGAGAGCACCAGCACAAGAAGCGCTGTGAACAGCGTGACAAATCTAATCAGTCGTTTGCTGAACATTTAGTTTCCCTCCATATCATATACGACACATACGGCTTGTCGTGTCCACTCATCTACCTACCTTATGTAGCTGCCCGCCCCAGGCGAGACCTGGCTGATCCTTGTCTCGCTCTCATCGTGATGTGTCTATTGAGACCTTAAAGAGCCTCATAGACACCCGGAAAAAAAGACTTATCACACTATATCGGCATCACCTCCTCTATCGTGCAGCTTTTCTATGCTTCATACAACACTGCAATGAATCACTGAGGCGCTGAATTCACTGACAACACTGAAAGAAGTTCACCATTCAGTGAAATCAGTGCAGTCAGCGATTCAAATCTCCTGGGCCATTTTCTTCACATCCATCGCCCGCTCCAGATCCAACTGTGCTCCCAGGCGCTCGAATATATCGATGGAACGCTGAAGTGTCTCGCGAAACCGTTCCTCATGGCCTAAATCGCGGTTCAACTGGGCCAACTGAAACAACGTCTGCCC
>CAZANJ010000083.1:5725-9633 GCA_964486415.1 uncultured Anaerolineales bacterium | reverse complement strand
GTTCACCATCACCGAGTAGCAGATTGGTTCAACCTTGGAGATTGAACCAATCTAGGACAGTCTCTCGTGCACCCAGGCGGCGTCCTCGTCGTCCAGTTCGGGGGGCGGGGGAGGGGTGGAATAATCCAGTAGCCGCTCGTAGCCCACTAACTCGAAGCAAGCGTCGACGGCAGCCTGCAGATCCAGGGGCACATCGGGATCCGGGGGGATGAGGGGCACCGGCACGGCGGGCAATGGCTCGCGCAGCGAGATCGGCCAGACCTCGGTGAGCGGGCGGCGCTGCACCCGGCTGAGATAGACGTAGTAAGAGGCTGGCGGCAGCTCGCCGTGCAGAGGGATACGCCTTCCCCGACGCAGCAGGTCGATCTCCATAAGATGTGTGCGTAATTTTAGCAAATCCGCACGCCGCTCGTCGTATTCACGGGCGCCTTCTCCCCGCTTATTGGCCGGTGACAAAATCTCGATCACGGTGACCAATTGACGCTTCGCCACGTCACGGATCTCCACGCTGAGCACCGGCATCTCCTCTGGAACGGCGCTGACCAACTCCACGGATGGTTCGGCCACAGCGACTGCCGCGCCGCCGGCTTGAGGTTTGCCGGCGAAGCTCGGCATGGGCGTAGTGTCAATCCCAGGGGATGGCTTCACGATGTGAACGTCGGGATAGAAGATGCGCTCGCTCGGCAAGCCAAAGATGCCCAAAATGGGAGTATCGATCACGTACCGTTTGGACAGTAAGGCTGTGTATTTAGGCCTCAACTGGGGCATAAGTTGAGCACGGATTGCGTGGGCAAGGGTATCGTGGAATTCCTGCCACATCTCGCCCTCGAGGTAAGGATCCATCCCGGGAAAAGGTGATGGCATATCAGCTTCCTCCCTTCATAATACTGTCAGTTATTGAATGGCGAATGGGTCTCCGTGATTTCGCGTGGTTCCTCGCTACAGGGGTTTATCTGTCCTCCACCATATCGACGAAGCTCTCCAGCGACGCGCCCCCTCGAACGCGCAAGCGCGGCAGCTCGAATAGATTATCGCGCGTGTGCGTCCGGCCCCACTCCGTCGTCACCGCCGCCCAGTATTCGGCGGATTTCAGCACGGCGATCAGGTTGGCGTCACGCTTCCCCGATGGATAGCAGAAGAAGCGCGGCAATCGTCCGGTGTGATACTCAATCGCCTCCTGGACCCCCAGGGTTTGATAGACCAGGAAATCATAGGGGCGGTTGCGCAGATCCACGTGGTCGCGCCCGTGCGACTGAATGTCCATCCCCGCGTCCGACATCTCCTTCATCTGCGCCCAGGTCAGGTACTCCGGCGACTCGAAGTGGGCGGGCGTGGCGAGCACGAAAAACGTGCCCGTGAAGCCGTACTTCAGCAGCAGCGGGAAGGCGACCTCGTAGGCGTCGCGGTAGCCATCGTCGAAGGTCAGGACGATGGGCTTCGGAGGCAGCGGATAGCCCTCCCTCAGGTTGAGATACAGATCGGTCAGCGAGATGGGATGGTATCCGGCCTGCGCCAGGTACTGCAACTGCGCCTCGAACCGCTCCGGCGTGACAGTCAGATCGCGGCGGTAACGGTCCGCGCCGGGCGGGAGCTCCGAGACATAATGATACATCAAGATCGGCACCTCGGCTTGACCCGGCAGCGGGACGGGCGTGGGCGTCTCGGTTGGCGGTGGAGGAGTCGCTGTAGCCTCGACGACCTTCTTGGAAAGTGAATGGCCATCTCCGGGCGTCACGCTAGGGGCGGGTGCATATGGAGCCGCAGTCTGGGGCACCTCCCATCGCCCGTAAACCGGGGTGGCGATGAGGATAATGGAAGCGAGAACTAAAAAGAGAGCATAGATCGCGCCGCTTCGCTTACCTGCAGATTGCGGATTGCGGATTGTAGATTGTATATTGCAAATTGCAGATTGCAGATTGCTAAGTAAGCGTAACAGCCCGGATCGCAAACTATTCTTCATCCTCTATTCTCCATTCTCCCCCAACGCGCGGCGTCCTTCCCAGAAGGCCTCGCGGTTCAGTTCTGTGTATTTCGGCGGGACGCGGCGCTCCACTACGGTCAGCCAGGTCTCCGGCGAAACGTTCAGCCGCGTGGAGAGCGCTCCCAGCAACACCGTGTTGGTCAGCATGGCGTTTCCGAGCCGCTCAGCGATGGCGAGCGCTTCGACCAGCGTCACGTCATCGGTGCGAGCGTGGACGGCCTGCATGATCTCAGCCTGGGGAGGATAAACATCATCCCCGACCGTGACCGACATCGGCGCGATGTGCTGCTGGTTGATGAACACCGCTCCTTTGGGGCGCAGCCAATCGATCCAGCGGGAAGACTCCAGCACCTCGGTGGCGACGAGAAAATCCACGTCTCCCTTTTCGGCCAGCGGCGAGGCCACGTCGGCGCCCCAGCGCACGTGACTTTCCACCACGCCCCCACGCTGCGAGAAGCCATGCACCTCCGATTTTTTGGCGTCATATCCGGCCTCCAGCCCCACGCTGGCCGTGATGTCGGACGCGGTCAGGATGCCCTGCCCGCCGACGCCCACGAATAGAAAGTTGATCTCTTTGTCCATATCTCCCCTTTGAGGTGCAACGCACTTCGGAAATGCGTTGCACCTTTAGAACGCTTAACCGCTTTTGACCCCCATAGCCTTGAGGGCCGATGAGGCCGCCTCGCCGATGGATTCGATCATCAGCGCACGGTTGGTCACCGCTTGGCGCACGACGCCTTGATGCAGCTCCCACAGCGCCTCGTCGACCGCGCCTTCACTCTCCAGGGGCACCCAGACGGTCACATCGCCGTCGAAGGCGACGGTGGTGCAAGCACGCAGCTTGGCCTTGCCCGTGGCTTCCTGGTCCACAGCGGCGCCTTGTGCGATCAGGGTCTCGATCTGGTCCTCAGTTGTGGTGTAAGTGCGCACCTCCAGCTCCGAGATGTCCGCGACAAAAGTTTCCAGCTTCTTCGCCAAATCACCGGCGAACTTTTCCAAAGCTTGTTCCAACTTGATCTCTGCCATCATTAGACTCCTTTCTTTGAATAGAGGATAGAGAATGGAGAATGGAGAATGAAGAATGGAGAATGGAGAATTTAGTTTCGCCATTCATCATTCAACCATTCTCACCATTCATCTTTTGCCTTCAGCACATCGCGCACGAATTTCCAGGCGGCGGGCAGCACTAGCAACTGTGCGCCGGGGACTGTTAATCTCAGGGCCAGCTTAGCTGCTCCGGCGCCGATGACGCTCAGCAAGCGTACCAGCGCGATGCGGGATTCCAGCGCCAGATGAACGGATTGGCGATGGAGTTCAATCGACTGTAGCGTAGCGTTGGCCTCCCAGTGTGTATCGAAATCCCCACTCCAGCCGACAGCGGTGCGGCCCACGAGCGTTCCCCCCATCTCCGTCTCGACGAGCGCGTAGTGGGAGAGTATCTCGCGCACTCGCCCCAGAAACCCTTGCCATTGCCGGTGTGTCTCCCGCTTTTCAGCCTCTTTGCGCCTTGACCCCAGCGGGCCAAACGACACTAACGACTCTAATGATTCTATCGCGTTTAGCCATTCACGCAACTCAGCCTCGGGGCCAGCGGGCACAGCGAAGGAAACACCTCTGTCGAACTGATCCAGTCGCCGTTGAGCTTCCGCCAGATGCGCCTCACTGCGCCGAAGCGCGGCTCGCTTCTCATCCAGGATAGCCTGGGCCGCTTCGGGCAACGCGGGCAACTGCATGGGCCAGACGGCGAGCTGTGGCTGCTCCGCGCCCGCCTCGAACGAAACGCTGTATGGTGAGGGCACTTCCCACGCGCCCAACAGATCATCAAACACATCTCCGCTATTGGACATCATTTCACGCTTCGGGATTCGGAGAATAATTTACCCACTCCGCCCGCTGGATTTGGCAATCCAGCGCGAGCAGCGTAGGT
>CAZANJ010000083.1:0-5625 GCA_964486415.1 uncultured Anaerolineales bacterium | reverse complement strand
TACCCACTCCGCCCGCTGGATTTGGCAATCCAGCGCGAGCAGCGTAGGTGGACAGCCACTTACCACTCATAACTTCAGTATATCGATCAGATCGGTCGCCAGCTTCGCCATCGCTTTCAGGAATTCGGTGCGGTTAGCCTGCGCCTCCTTGACCATCTCCAGGTGCGTCTGCCACAAGGCCCGGTCGATGCCCTCTTTCCCTTCGGGCACGCAGACCTGCGTGTCGCCGTCGAAGGCGATGCGCGTCAGCGCCCGCAGATTGACCTCGCCGGAGAGCTTCTTCGTCTCGTAATCATACCCGACCGCCGCCAGGTCGCCGCTGGTATAAGTGGTCACCTCAAGGCTGCTGATGTCATCGGCCGCTTTGCCCAGCGCCGCCGTCAGTTCGTGCGTGAAACTCTGGAGCGACTCGGCCAGCCCGGTGCGCTCCCGGTTCAGCGTGAAGGCCACCGCCTCATAACTCTCATCCTCCGCCACCTGCGCCCTCACAGTAGGCTCCACAGTCACCTCATCCTTAACCTCAACCTCATCCTTAACCTCAACCTCAACCTTACCCCTAATCACCGGCCTCTCTGCGAGCGGCTTGCCGCCCGGTTCGACGACGGGCAAGCGCGTGGCCGGGTCGCCGATGATGGCGTAGGCGCGGGCGTCGTTATTGGCCGTCCAAAGCTCAGCCAGCTTCAAGTCGTCCCGCTTGTTGCTGAATTTAGCGTCCTCGACCTGTTGGCTCAACTCGGTGGAAAGCTCGGCGTAGCGTGCGTCGAAGAACTCGAGGGCCGAGCCCACGGGGTGGCCTTCCATCAGCCGCTTGAGCGTGCTTTCGAAGACGGCCAACTGCTTCCCGGCCCGTCCCCAGGTGAACGAGTAGCCCCAGGCGCGTTCGATGTGGCCCACCACGGCCAGCGCGCCGCCCTTGGGATGACCCAGCATGCGCTGCGGCAGATGGGCCACGAAGGCGTGGGGCGCGATTGCCTCTCGTGTGTCGCGGAAGGTGCGGTGGGCGAAATCATCCAGCCGGGGCGTGCCCGCGCCGTAACAGGCAAAGAAAAAGGCCATCATTCCCAGCAGCCGGGCCTCACTGCCAACGTCGTCGGCAGAGAAGTAGAAGCGTTCGGGTATCGGTCCGTCCCACTCCTCGGGGCCGGGCCATTCTTGGCAGAGCAGCGCGCCCTGGTGGGACAACTGGCGCGGGTCGCCGTTGGGGAAACCCATCCCGTGGCTGGAGCTGAACAGCAGTGCCGGCGTCTCGGCGCCGCCCACCAGCCCCCCCAGGCGGGCCTTGGTGGCCTGATCGGCCAACCACATTTGCACATCCCAATCGGGCTGATCGGCGACGACTCTCTCCACCAGCGGCTTGACCAACTCTGTGGTGCTGAGCTGAGTGGCGCGGTCGTCCGGGTTGCGCACGCCGAAGAAAGCGGCCTGGCGACTGAGCGGCAGCCGACCGCTTTCGGCCTCCACCACGCTGCGGGCATACCGGGCGTACTCCTCCAGCGTGTCGAAGTGAATGCGCCCCACGGCATATTGCACGTCCAGCTGGTACTGGAAGCGGTAGGGAATCTGCTCCGGATCGCCCACGATGAGCAAATAATAGGGCACTTTCTCCGGATCAGCAGGGCCGGGGCCAGCCCCGTGTCGCTCCAGAAAGTCCAGCTTCGATTCGCCCGGTCGATAGGCGTCCCCGCCGGTGAACTCCCGGTAATAGTGCTCTTTCTCCCTCCCCGCCTGCTCGCAGCGGTGGTTGAGTAACTCGCCTAGCGCCTCCCTGATCGCGTCGACGCGCTCGTCCTCATAGGCGAAGATGATGCCCCAGCCAGCCTGCTCCAGCTTCTTGGGATCGATGCCCTCCTTGGGCCCCTTCTGGATCGCCTTGACGCGCCAGTCCCAACCCTCCAGCTCCTCAAGGTGCTCCTCATCCAGCTTTTCGCCCATAGCGAGGGCGGCTACATCCTCCGCCCTCATCGGCGGCAGTTCATAGTTGCCCGTGGCGCCGTTGATTCCATTGAAAAACAGTCGTTCACTCATTCTCTTTCTCCTAAAATACTGATGCGTTCCTCGGTAGTCAATTCGCGCGGCGCATATTGACGGGCCAACTCAAGCACATCCTCGAAGCGGGCCAGATAGCGCCGTATCGTGCCATCACTCGACCCGGAGGCGATGTACTTGCCATCGGGGCTGTAATCCACGCTGGTCACGTAGTCATCGTGTCCGGTCAGGATGGCGATGGTCTGGGGGGCGGATTGGGAGAGATCCCAGATGCGCACCGTCCGATCCCAGGAGCAGCTCGCCAGATGTTCCCCATCCGGGCTGTACTCGACATCATAGACGTAACCGGCGTGACCGGAGAGCGTCTCCGTGTCGGTGAAGGTCTCCATATCCCAGAGCTTCACGGTGTGATCCCAGGAGGCGGAGGCGAGCTCTTCGCCGTCGGGGTGGAATGCCAGGCTATAGATTTGATGCTGATGTCCGCGCAAGGTGGCTAACAGCGCGCCGCTCTCCGCATCCCAGATGCGCACCTCGTTATCACCGCCGCCGGTGGCGATCAGGCGCCCATCGGGGCTATAGGCCGCCGCGTTGACCCAGCTCGTATGCCCCTCAAGTGTGTGTACCTTCTCCCAGGTCGCGGTGTCCCAGACGAGGGCCAGCTTGTCATCGGAAGCGGTAACCAGGAAGCGTCCATCCGGGCTATAGGCGGCGTCGATGACATCCTCGCTGTGCTCGGTCAAGATCGCCGCCAAGGTCACGCTTTTCCCATCGGAGAGGTCCCAGACGCGCACCTTGTCGTCGGCGGAGCAGGTGACCAATTCGTCGCCCGTGGGGCTGTAGGCGGCTAGCCAAATCTGGCTCCCCACCGGCAGCTTCATCACGGTCCTTCCGGTCGATGTGGACCAGATGTGGACTATGCCCTCGCTGCCGCCGGAGGCGATGAATGCCCCATCCGAGCTGTAGGCTATCGCGCCCACCCGACCGCTGTGCTCGGCGAAGGTGGTCAGCATAGCGCCCTCCTCCGGGGCGCTGTCCCAGATGCGCACCATCTGGTCAGCCGATCCAGAGGCCAATAAGCGACCTGCCGGGCTGTAGGCCACATCGTTGATCACGCTGGTGTGACCGGTCAGGATGGCCACCTCCTCCCGCTTGCGCAATCCAACATCCCAGATGCGCACGGTCGCGTCGCGGGAGCCGGAGATCAGGTAACGCCCGTCGGCGCTGAAGGAGATGGAGGTAACCGAGCCATCGTGGCCCACCAGGGTCAGCGCTGGCTGCCCCGTGGCCGCGTCCCAGAGGCGGATGGTCTTATCGTTGGCGCAGGAGGCCGCCAGATCACCGGCGGGGCTGAGCGCCACAGCGTTGATGGCCGCGGTGTGGCCCGTCAATGTCAGCGCCGCCCGCGCCGTGAGATCGCTACCTGGATCACCGGAGAGTTCCCACAGGCGCACCGTTCTATCCCAGGAGCCGCTGACCAGCAGCCGCCCGTCGGGGCTGAAGTCGAGGCCGGGGATGCCCCTCTCGTGGCCCGTTAGCGTGACCAGAGGCTCCAGATCCAGACGCTCCCCGGTTGAGACCTGGGATACATCCCAGAGCCGCACGCTCATGTCGTTGGCGCCGGAAGCCAGCAAGCGCCCGTCGGGACTGTAGGCCAGGCTGTAGACCGGGCCGGTATGTCCGTTCAATACCGCCACGTCCGCCCCCGGCACGTCCGCCCCCTCGGCTGAACTGACATCCCAGATGTGGATCGAGTTGTCGTCGCCGCTGGCAGCCACGAAGCGCCCATCGGGGCTATAGGCCAGCCCCCAGCAGGTCCAAGCCGTCTCCGCATTCTCTATTCTTAGGCGAGGGCTCATATGGAGGCTGCGGCTGCGCGTGTCCCAGATTTGCACCTGGGCGTCGGCGGTGCTGGCGGCCACGAAGCGCCCATCGGGGCCATAGGCCATGCTGCAAACGTGATCTATCTCGCCGGGGAGTTTCTGGGAAGGGTAGAAGTCGATCACCGCCTGGCGCAGCGCGACTCTGGCCTCGGTCGTATCGGCTGTCTCTATCGCCTCTCGCGCCAGCAGGATGCTCTGTTCCTGGTTAATTGAGCGCCAACGCGCCGAGGTCACAGCCAAGGTCTTGGAGCGGGCGATCTGTCGGCCTTTGTTGATCCTCCAGGCCGCGACCCCCTCCGCGATGATGAGTAAGATGGCCACCACAGCGATGATGATGCGCAGGTTGCGCATCTTGACGCGCGTCTGTTCAGAATGCTGGCTGGCCCGCAGGAATTCCTGCTCGTAAGGTTCCACCTCGTCGGCGTGAGTCTCGGCCCAGTCGAGGGCCTCCTTCAGCGTCTGCCCCCGGTAGAGGATGCCGGAGCCTCGTCCGGTGCCTTCCCAGCGCTTCGCCACCAGGCGCAAGGGCGTCAAGCGCTGCGCTTCCCAGATGCGGTTCGACTGGAGGATGGGGTCCACCAGCCGGTCGTGAGCCAACTCATACCAGCGGGCACCGGCCCGTCGATCCGCGCGGATCAGGTGGAGCTCGTCCAGGGCGTCGACCGCCTCGTTTGGCAGCCCATCGGTCTCCTGTTTCCCGCGCAGCGCCAGGCCGCGCGTCTCCATCGGGGTGATCAATTTCTCGCCGAACCAGTGGCGCAGTTGGGTTTCGCTGACGCGGGTCTCTTCCACACATCTGGCTAGCGCGTCTTCGTAGAAATCGGTCAACGCCTGATCCACGTCACCAAAGGCCTCGACCTCCTCCCACTGAATGCATGCATCCTCCTGCTCCGGCAGGTTCTCCCACAGGCGGCTGCAGACCACCTGGAGCTGCACCGGCTCGACGTGCGGCCCCAGAAATCTGTCCTCGTCTCGCTGACTCGCCGACTCGCCGACTCGCTTGATGCGCCGCAGATCATCGACCAGCCGCTCGGCGACGCCCGGATCGAAGGGGCACCCGGCATTGAGCGCCGGTTTGCGCACCGCTTCGAGCGCCCCCGCCCGGTCGAGCCGCTCCATGCGGAATCGCGCCCGCAAGCGTCCAGGCAGAAGGCGGGCGTAAGGGTCAACCTCCGCCACGTGATCCTCGCGCATCGCGAATATCACGCCCAGCGACGGGAGCTCTCGCAACGCTCCCCGCACCTGCTCGAAGAAATCCAACGCATCATTCCAGCGCTCCCGATGAGTGGTGAAAAGCTCCTCGAACTGATCGAGGATCAAGATCGGCGGGCGATAGTCGAGTCCCCAATCCTTTACCCCATTCCCCTTCTGATCGAGCACTTGCTCTTGCAGGAATGAGAGCAGCGTGTGACCGGTCAGCTCCTTCATCGACACATCATCTCCCGCCAAGCCCATCAACACGCTGAAAATGAACACGTTATCAACCTCGTGTGGCGCGATGATGGGGGGCGGCGTGCTGCTGACGCGCACGGCGGGGAGCACGCGGAAGCCCTCCTCCTCCAGCGTGGGGATGACCTTGGCGTTGAGCAGCGAGGTCTTGCCGGCGCCCGATGGGGCGTAGAACAAAACCACCCGCTCGGCCATAATCAGCGCGGTCAGGTCACGCGCCTCGCGCTGGCGTCCGAAAAAGTTCTGTCGGTCTTCGCGCTCATAAGGGCGCGGCCCAACGTATGGATTATCTTTCATACCAACCTACCAA
>CAZANJ010000082.1:2937-9671 GCA_964486415.1 uncultured Anaerolineales bacterium | reverse complement strand
CATAGAGGTAGAGGTAAGAATCGAGGGCGGAACCGCTGGCCTGGGCGTCGATGTCGGCCATCATGAAATCGCCAGCGCTGCCGCCGAAGGCGTAGTAGTCCACATCCCCGGCCGGGCAGATATCGGGATCGCTCAGCACGTCACCGTAGGCGATGGAAGTGGCCTGGGTCACCACGTCGTTGGATTCGTGAGGATCGTTGCAGTTGTCCTCTTGGGTCATGATGTAGAGCTCATACTCTGTCGTGCAGCCGTAGGCCCACGGGTCCCAGTGATCGATCTTGACGTAGTAGGTGCCGTCGGTATCCGGCTGCCAATCCAGCCGCGAGGCGGGCCACCAGTCCTCCGAGTAGTCATCGTTGGACGCGATCAGCGTACTGCCATCGGTGTCGTAGAGATAGAGCACCGTGTCGGCGTGGCCGCCGGTGTTGGTGGTCACCAGGGTGTAGGTGACGCTGGCCGTGGCCTCGAACTTCACCCAGTCCTGGTCGCCCTCGACGTGAAAGGTGTGAGCCTGGGTGGTGCCATCGCTGCTGATCCAGTTGGCGGCGCCGCTCGCGTCATCCGCTTCGTAGCCGTCGGGCGATGTGTCGCAGATATCGACCGTGTATTGGGCGTCGCCGTCGCCATCGGCGTAAGTGCTCTGATTGCCGGCCTGGTCGCGGGCGCGGGCGCGGAAGTAGTAGGTGTGTTCATCCAGACCGACGAAGCGGGTGTAGGTCTCGGTAGCGCTGATGATGAACTCCGTCCACGCGCCAGCGGCGCCGTCGCGATACTGCACATCGTAGCTCGCGATGCCGGACATGGAGTCGTAGCTGTTCCACCAGTTGACCCAGAAATCGCAGAAGGGCGCGTCGCTGTACATCGGCTCGATGCTGAGCGTGGTCGTGGGCGGCTTGCGGTCGAGGCCCAGCCCGTATGAGCCGTAGCCGGTGTAGTTACCGGCCCAATCGGTGGCATAGATGAAGACCACGCAATCCTGCGGCTGTTCGGGGATGGCGCTGGTGTTGAAGTCATAGGTCCAGCCATCGCGTGGGTCGTAGTCATCCTGCAGGACGATCCAATCGGAGTTGTCCCAGTCGGCGTCGTGCCAGTAGAAAGTGACATTACGGATATCGCTCTCACCGTCGCTCACGTCGGTGGTGATCGTCTGCAGGTCCGGGTCGATCCAGGAATCGGGCGCGGGCGCGGTGATCGCGGCGCTGGGGACGACATTGTCATTCAGCAAGTGGATGGTGTAGAAATGATCGGGACTGCCAGCGGCGGGATGATCCCAGGCTTTCACCTTGACGTAGTAGGTGCCGGTGTAGGGCAATTGATAGCCCAGACGCGAATCGTGCACGTCGCCCAATAGCTCATCGTCGTGCTCGGCCAGGACGTTCGCACCACCGCTATCCAGCAGGTAGACGTAGGAATCGAGCAGCGAGCCGTCGACCTCGGCGTCGATGTCCACCACGATCCTATCGCCACCCGCGCCGCTGAAGGTGTAGTAGTCATAATCGCCACCGGGGCAGAGGTCGGCGCTGAGCGTCTGCCCGTAGGCGATGGCTGTGGCCTCGGCCGGGGTATCGTTGGGCTCCTGTATGTCTCCGCAGCTGGGCGGCGGCGTGGTGGAGATATCGAAATCGTCGATGTACCAGCCGCGATAGGCGTTGTAAGCCTCGTCCAATGTGTCGAAGAGGAAGCGCACCTGGACGACGTGATCGGCGTAGGCCGAGAGGTCGAGGGCCGGGCTCTGGAGCCACCAGTTCATCGGATCGTCGTAGAGTTGCAGCACGTCGTAGAAGGGGCCTCCGTCCACCGAGATCTGCACCCAGCGCTGATCCCAATCCGGCCCCTGGGCCTCGGTCTCATACCAATACCAGAAGCGCAAATAGTAGCCGCTGTCCGGGATGTGGATGGGCGGTGAGGTCAAAGCGCCGGAGTTTGCTGCGCCGGTATCGTAGGTGCCGGTGATGTCCTGGCCGTACCACCAACTGCGCGTCTCGCTGTGGCTCTCCGGGTAGGGGCTGCTGTCCTCATCCACCTGATGCCACAGGCCGCTGGCGGTCCAGTCATTGATTCCGCTCTCCATATCGTCGGAGTAGGGCGCGGTCACCAGCGACAGGCTTTCCAGCGAGAGGGTGTAGAAATAGCTGCCCCCGCCTTCATGGGGATCATTGTACTCGCGCACTTTCAGGTAGTAGATACCATCGCTGGGCACAATGTAGCTGAGGTGAGAATCGAGGCCGTCGTAGTCATCGTTGTGGGCCAGTTCGGTAACTCCATCGCTGTCATAGAGGTAGAGATAAGGATCGAGGGCGGAGCCGTTGGCCTGTGCGTCGATGTCGGCGATGATGAAGTCACCGGCGCTGCCGCTGAAGGCGTAGTAGTCCACGTCCCCGGCAGGGCAAATGTCGGCCTCGCTTATCACATCGCTGTAGCCGATGGAGGTCGCCTGGCCCGCCGTGTCATTGGGTTCGTGAGGATCGTTGCAGCTTACGCACGCCACCGGCAGGTCGAGGGTATCGGTCCAGGGGCCGCCGTTGGAGGCGTTGATGTCCAGTTCGAAGTGAATCAGGTGGCCGTCGGGCGTGTCGGGAGCCACTTCAAAGTCGAAGTCGTCGCTGTTGACTCCGCTGCTGCCACCGGCAATGTCGGGGTAGCCGCTGCTGGTGTTGTAGGTGAAGGTGATGTAGGGATCGCTGCTGCTGATGGCGGCGTTCACGTCGCTGATTATCCCACTGCCCTGGTTGTAGAGATCGACGTACAGCTCGATAGTCTCGCCACATTCCACCATACCGTTATCGTTGCCGCTGCTCTGACTGTTGTTGTCATCATCAATCACATGGCCGTCATACACCAGTGGCCCGACCGTGGGCGAGGAGAGGGTGACGTAGACATATCCGCCGGGGTCGGTCACTTCGTTACCGGCGTTGTCTTGGACGTGAATAGTGAGCCAGACGCCCTGATCGCTGATCGAGGCCCAGTCCCAGCTCCAGCTATAGGGGCTGGAGTAATCATCTCCCAGATGGTGCCAGGCGCCATCGTAGTAAACGTGGAACTCGACGTGGCTCACCCCGCTCTGACCATCGCTCGCCTGGGCCTGAATGGTCAGCGGGGAGGTGGTGACAGTATCGCCGTCCGATGGCGCGGTGATCTGGCCGCTCGGAGGCGTCGTATCGGGAGTCTGAACTCTGACGGAGGAGACGACGTTGGCGCCGATATAATCGTCGCCCAGGTTAGCATCGTCGTCGGTGAAGGTCTCGCAGCGGCCCAGGTAATCGTCGTGCTCGCAAAGGATAGCCTCCACATTAGCGCCCACTCTGATCGATTCGGCGTTGTCGTTGCCCAGATCGCCGAGATAACCGGGATTGGGGTAGTCGCCCACGTCCAGCGTGACACAGCTTCCACCGTAGCTGGGGTCCGCATATAGCGCGATCTGGTCATCGCTGGGGTCGCAGGGGTTGCTGCGCTGCTCGACGCTGGCCGATGAGACCCGGTCATTGCCGATGGCGTTATCGCTCAGATTCGGATCGTCGCCGCTGAAGACCTCGCAGACGCCGCCATAATCGTTGTGCTCGCAGAGCGTGGCCTGGGCCTCATCCCCGACCTTGATCGAGGAGATAGAATCGTTGGGCAGAGCGATGGCGCCGGAGTTCGGGTACTGACCAATGTCCTTGACCACGCACTGCCCGCCGTAGTTCGCGTCCACGAACAGGGCGATCTGATCGGCAGCAGGATCACAGGAGACGGCTTGAGTGACGTTGGGGATGTAGGCATAGTCATCGATCTCACATTCGCCATAGGCGATGCGGAACCATCCACTTTCCCCCCAGCCCGTGCCCCAGCTATTCTTGACGATCCAGTAGCCCTGGTTATCGTCGTAGCCCACGATAGTTATAGCGTGATAGCCGGACAGCCCGCCCCAGGTGTGGCGATAGACGCCATCGGAGTAGTAGTAGAAGTCATCATAGATCGCCATCGTGACCTCAAAGGGGCCATGGTCGGCCAGTGCCTGCTTCATCTGGGATGTGTCGCTCGTCCCGTTCCAACTGGTGATCTGGGTCACTCTACTCTCCCAATCTGCACAGGGATTGCAGGATTGGTTATAGTCGGTATAAGGATAACAGGCCTCATCGACGATGCCCGTGTCACGGGCGTAACTCATGGCGTTGTCGGGCCACCAGCCGAGATTGCAGCAGGCCCCACAGCCACAATAAAACAACTGCCCCTCCGACAGATCGGGGTTGAGGCCCGCGTCGCCGTTCGCGATCTCCAGGCGCGACTCGATGGCACCGAGCGTGCCAAATGCCACACAGGACCCACAGCCCGCTTGATCGCGGATGGCCGTCGTGTAGTCCTGGCCGCCGACATCCCGCCAATCCAGGGAGGTGGGGTAATCGTAGGTCGCTCCCCGGTCGGTGGGCTCTTGCTCGGCCTGCTGGCGCTCCCACTCGACCGCTCCCTCCGGCACGCCACACAGGCGGGCGCGTTCCTCCTCACTCAGCTTTGATACCACGTTCTCCTCAGCGATCCAGGTTTCAGGCTGAGGATGTGCGGTCGGCGTGACCATTGGCTGTAGAAGAGGACTCTTCAGCTCATCGGGCATTTTAGGCTCAGATGAGGGCGTCGTGGACGTGATGGATGCTGGGGATTGGACGGTTTGTTCCTGGAAAAAGGTTACGGGTTCGATGGCCTGCGCGCGCATTTGATCCTTCTCATCGACCGGGATCAAACTCGCCGGCACCTCCTCGATCCAGCGGAGGTAGAGCCCCTCCTCGTCGGGCATCAGCGCTTGCCATGCGCCATTCTCCAGACGGTGGGCCAGAATGTGAAGCGGCCCCTCCGATCTCTTCGATTCGCTCATCCACCGGGCGACGCCGTGAGCCCACTCGTCCTCCACCGTCACCTCGACCGGGGCGACCTCGTAGCGCGGCCCCCAGTAGCGCAGGTATTTCTCCATCACGCTTTCGATAGCCTGACGCGCACCTTCTTTTTCCACCTCTGCAGGCCGGTCACCGGGGGCAGGTGGAGTGGGGTAAGATTGATCGTCTGAATCCGGCACTTGGGAGGGCGGCGGGGCTTCTAGCTCGGTGGTCGTTGTGGTGGGTGGGGTCGGCGCGGCCTCTGCGACTGGCGGAGATTCTGAACGGAATCCGGGTAAAACGCCGCTCAGTACCAAAGTGAACACGATCACTGCCTTGAGCAACTTCTTCACAGCCAACCTCCCGTAGTTATACCGGTCAAACGAAATAATCGGGCGGAAGAGCTTCAGTGGTGGGGCTATTGCGGGGTGAAGGGCTGTCTAGGAATGAAGCCTTCCTGACCCTTTGAGTTGAGCAAAAGGAGCCATAAGCTTATTGTATCATAAATTGTGCAGTTTGTCTGTAGTGAAATCTAGACAAACCTTGTGGCGAATTCTTGACAATCTGTGTGGCGAATCCTTGACTCTTGGTGGAAAGTTTCCAACCTTGGCATGCCACCAGGAACCCCACTTCTCCCAGGCTTGACAGATGAATGTTGCTGTGTTACTTTCGGGCTGAGGATGATTGTTCGCGGCCAATAGAGAAGTATCCGGTGATGTGCATTCATGATGGACAAGATGTCTTCCCTCAAGGCGATCCTGGGCGGCGAGATATTCACACCTGAGCACGTCATCCCCGATGGCTATCTGCTGATCGGGGGCGACCGCTTGCTGGAGATAGGGCGCGAACCCGAAAGGCTCCCGCCCGATTGTCAACTCTTCGACGCCTTGCCCTATCGGGTGACGCCGGGGCTGATTGATCTCCATCTGCACGGCGCGATGGGACACAACGTCATGGGCGCCGGGCTGGAAGCTGTCGTTGAGGAGCTCCCGAAACGTGGTGTCACATCTTTCCTGCCCACGACCTTGACCGCCGATCCGGAGACGATCCACACCGCCCTGGGGCAGATGGCGGATATAATCCTACGACCGCCTTCAGGCGCGCGCCCGTTGGGCATCCATCTGGAGGGACCACATCTCTCCCCTGGAAAGGCCGGCATGGCGCCCGCGCGTCACTTCCACCCGCTGACGGCGGCGGAATGGGGCGCTCTCCAGTCCTCCGCGCGGGGAACGATCAAAATGCTGACCTTCGCCCCAGAGGAGGGTGAATCGATGTGCCTCATCCCGCGCTTGATCCGGGAGGGCGTGGTGCCCTCCATCGGTCACAGCCTGGCGACTTTCGAGCAAGTCGGGCGGATGGTGGAGCTGGGCCTGGAGCACGCGAGCCATATGTTCAACGCGATGGGACCTTTCCATCACCGTGCGCCGGGCGTCGTCGGCGCGGTGCTCTACCATCGGCGGATAGTGGCCCAGTTGATCGCCGATCTCCACCACGTCCACCCCGCTGCGATGGAGCTGCTTTTCCGGCTGAAGGGGACCGCTCATGTGGCGCTGGTCAGCGATGCTGCGCCCGTCGCCGGACTGCCGCCTGGGGAGTATGACTGGGACGCTGAGACGCGCGTTATCCTGGGGGAGGATGGCGCCTGTCGCTTGCCCGACGGGACCCTCGCCGGCGCGACGAGCTTTGTCAATCAGAATGTGGTCAATCTGGTGCAAGCGGTGGGCTTAAGCTGGCCCCAGGCTCTGGGAACCGCGACCGATGTGCCCGGCGATGCGCTGAAGATGAGACGTGGACGACTACAGCCTGGCTGGATCGCTGATGTGGTCATCTGGGATGAGGACTTCCGCCCGCTGGCGACGATGGTCGAGGGACAATGGGCCTGGATTGCAG
>CAZANJ010000082.1:0-2837 GCA_964486415.1 uncultured Anaerolineales bacterium | reverse complement strand
CCTTAACCTCAACCCTTATTGCGTTTTCAGTGCTACCGGCGATGGGCAAGCGCGTGCCGGTTTCTGCGACATACATTCCCACCTCCAGGTGATATTCGCCGGGCGCGGCATCGGCCTTGATGGGAATGTGGTATGTATCGGCGATAACTTCCCCAGTCAGCCACATACTGGTCGGGTAGGTGCCATCCACAGGGTAGCGATCCACCTGGCCCACAATCGCGCCAGTTTGCTCGGCCAGCAGATGGGTGAAGACAGTATAATCTTGCTCCATCTCGGTCAGCGCCCGCCAGTAGAGCGTGATTGTGAGCGTTCCCCCAGTCTTGAGCTTGTGCGAAGCGATGTCGTATCCGAGAAACTCGATCCGCTCGCCCAGCGTGGCAGTGAGCGGGTGGGAGATTGGGGGCGGCTCGAAAGTGCGCTCGGTGGCCCGCACGCCGACTTGGCCCAGATCGAGCGTCGCGCCGTCCACGCGGAGCCGGAGGTCATAATCGCCTGGTGGCATATCGCGCGGCGTGCGCGGGGCGTAGCGGTCGGTGACGATCTCACCGGCGGCCCAGGCCGAGGTGGGGTAGCTGCCGTGGACGGGATGGCCCTCGTAAAGCGTCCTCTGGCCCAGTTTTAGCGTGAACGTGTAATCGGCTGAAGGGGCTGCATCGGCCTGCCAGAAGAGGGTCACGTAGAGCGTCCCCCCCGGACGGGCTGCGGTCGAGTCGAGATTCGCGCCCAGCAGTGTCAGCTCGCCCACGTGTGTGTCGAGGCGCTTGTGGATGTTCAGTTCCTGCGGCGTGAGCGGAGTTTCACCCCGCCCCACCGATACGGGCAACTCGACGTAAGTCCCAGCGTAGGCGTCCTTCTTGTCAAGCAAGGGGAGACGCGCATCGGTGCCGGGGGAATAAAGGCCAAAGCGCACCAGATAATTCCCCGGCGGCGCACCGGGCGCGATGGGCACAGATAGATGATCCACGATCACCTCGCCCGGCGTCCATTCCCCCGATGGATAATGGAAAGGCTGCGTTTCCCCCCAGATGAATCCCCAAGGATCGGCCAGACGGGCGATGGGCCCGTAATCCCCTTGCTCAGGAGTGTTCAGCACGCGCCATTGGACCGCTATCTCGGCGCTGCCCCCGGAGCGTGACCGGTCGATGATACTGTAGCCCAGAACTTGTGCGATGTGGCCGAAGTTTGCCTCCAACTCATTGGTGGGAGATGGAGCAGCCCCGCTTTCGACGCGGTAGGCGTGGAAGGCCGGTTGACCAGCGGGGCCATCGGGCGCAGTCACCTGCGAGTCGGCCAGCAGCGCTTCCACCCAGGCCAGATCGCTTGATGCCGAACGTGGCCAGATCAGCAGCCCCTCTCCCGCCGGAGGAAAGACGATGGTCATTCCCCCGGTGAGCCAGCGGATTTTACCATAATCTTGCGCCAGAAAGGCCAAGGTGGGGTGGCGGTAATGGAGGCTGGCGACGTAGGGCGTGGTATTGGATAGATCGGCCTGGTTCAGGTAGATCGCTGCGTCGGCCAGGTCCCCATCGGCGGCGTAATACAGTTCGGCCGATGAGGCCCATTCATCGAAGTAGGCGGGGGCGGTCGCGATGAGGGAACTGATGAGAAGCAGGAGGCAAGAAGTGGGGAACAGGAAGCGGGAAGCGGGGTGCTGGATGCGGCGGCGGATAAAGTCGACGATGGCCCATAGCCCCAGCGCAGGGAGGACATAAATGAAGGGCAGCAGGCCGACGGCGCGCAGGTTGCTGGGCGTGATCTCGCCGGTGGCCAAGGCGCTGGGTAGGAGCATCGTCGGCAAGTGGACGAGCAGGAAGATGCAAGAATGGGCGGGCATATTGGTCAGCCTGGTTGACCATTTCGGCGCTGCCAATCTGCCGATGAGGATCAGGAGGCCCAGCATAAATAGGGCGGCGGTGATGGGGCCGAAGAGAGGGCGGTGAGGTAGATTGAAACGGATGTAAGGGTCGCCGCGCAGGAACAGCATCCCCAGGCAAGCGCGGATGCCGTGCCAGGCGTCGAGCCAGCTTGTGGCGACTACTTGATCCGCGCGAGTCATGAAACTTCCGGGATGGGTTAGCCAATAATGGGCCAGGGGAGCGAGAGCGAGAGCGGCGGCGATGACGAAGATGGAGATTTGTACCCAGCGGGTGCGGCGGCGCTCTTTTCCCTCGCCGACAACGATCATCAACAGAGCGGCGGTCAGCGGGATGGGAAAAGCGCGGGCGGCCAGGTAGGTATAGGCGGTCAAGCCACAGAGGAGGCCGGCCGCGATTGTAGTGACGATTTTGGCTCCCTTATCGCGGGCGGGGATGCGTAGGCTGCGCCACAGCATCGCGACGGTCAGCGTTTGCATGAGCGGCTGAGTGATGGCGCGGAATCCGTAGCGGCTGAGAATAAGGTGCCAGAATGAAGTGGCGACGAAAGCGGCGGATAGAAGCGCGGTCCAGAGTGATGAGCTCGCCCTCTCATTCTCTTCGTTTAGCAGTTCGTAAGTTGCCCAGACGCTGGCTGCTACGGTTGCCAGGCCCAAAGTCGCCGCGCTCAACCGCAGCGCCAGCGGCGTCACGCCCAGAAGCTTCATCCACAGGGCGGCCCAGTAGAAGAACAGCACCTCCTTGCCAGTGTATGAAGGGATGAAAATGGGCCAAGCGGCCCCACGGGCAATCTCACCGGCCAGGATACCGTTGGCCGCTTCGTCGTAGTGGAGGCCAAGTGGCAGTTCGGGCAGGCGGTGCAAACGTAACCCTGCTGCCACGAGCAGCACGAGCAGCAGGGTTATGAAAAAGGCCAGGCGTGGAGTGGAACCAGTTTTATCTGTCACAGGGCTTGTATAAAAC
>CAZANJ010000081.1:0-9775 GCA_964486415.1 uncultured Anaerolineales bacterium | reverse complement strand
CATGCAGGCCGCGCTGGAGAAGATGCTGGAGACGATGCGCATAGAGTCTGGCGCCATCCACCGTGGTGATCAGCGACGTGCTGCCGGGCGATGTGATCTACGTCTCGGACGACGATGGAGGCAGCGGCAGGAATTACAATCACCTCACCGGCCGATGGGACGTGGGCAGCCTGGGAGAGAATGAAAGCGCCACGCTGCACATCACAGCCACGGTCGAGGGGGGTACGGCGGAGCAAGCGATCACCAACACCGCCGTGATCACCGAATCGAGCCGGCCCGATCCGGAAGCGAGCGACGACTTGGACGAGGTGATCATCACGCCACAGGGCGCCGACCTGGAGGTAGCCAAGAGTGTGAACGACTGCACGCCGAAAGAGGGAGATACGATTACCTACACCGTCGTCGTGACCAACCACGGACCCGCTGGCGCCTTGGATGTGGTTATCAGCGACACGCTGCCGCTCACGTGAACTATCAGTCGCACAGCGGCGATGGGAGCTACGAGGACGCCAGCGGCGCCTGGGACGTGGGCGACCTGAACGACGACCACAGCGCCACGCTGCACATCGTGGTCGAGGTGGTCACCGGCACGGGAGGCATCATCATCACCAACACTGCCGCCGTCAGCGAATCGCTCTTGACCGATCTGTCCCCGGAGAACGACGCGGGCGACGCGTTTATCGTTGTCCAGGAGTCGGACGCGCTAGAGACTCAGATCACGCCGAGCGCGGGCGGCACGCTGACCTACACCGACACGCAGGGGTTGACCACCACGGTGGAGCTCCCGACCGACGCAGTGAAGGATGATGTCACACTGATCTACACGCCTGTTCCCTCTCCCACCAAGCCCCTCCCCGGCGATTTGCAGTTCGCCAATCACGCCTTCACCCTGGAGGTCTACGATTGTCCTGAATGCACCCCCTTGCCGGGCTATGCTTTCAAGCACCCGATCACGATCACGATCCACTACAGCTACACCGACGTGTTGGAGGTGAAAGAGGACGAGTTGATGCTGGAGTACTGGAACGACGATACGGGTGAGTGGGAGGATGTGGCCGCTACCTGCGATCCAAATTCGACCTATACCCGTGACCTGGACACGAACTGGATATCTGTACCCCTTTGCCACTTGACGCCGTTCGCCTTGTTGGGGCCGCCCGGCGCTGCCCTCGGCGGGATCACAGAACCGTTCAGTCTACCAGCTTTGTCACAGCCGCAGCGTCTTGAGCTTGTCGACGGACTGCTCCTACTGGTCGCGCTGGTAGCGGCGAGCACCGTCGCAGCGCTGGCGCTCAGGTGGCGCAGGGCCTAGTACAGCTCGGTAGCACATCGACCAAAACCCCGAAGAGTCTCGTCTCGCAGACTCTTCGGGGTTTGTGATTCTGAAGCCGGAGCGCTGTTTTAGGTGCCTAGGCAGCCCTACTCATCGCAAAAGTCGTGTTACTTGTCACATCCTTCTGCTTCATCCAAAACTTTCGCCACTGCGTCATCGAGATTCCACATCTTGGCTCGCGCCTTGGCCGCGGCCGCAGTTTCCGGAGGCAGCATGGCTGGCCCTGTTTATTCAAAAGCGCGGCCAGGGCATAGAGTGTATTAAAGGGTAGCCAAGGCAGACGCCTGGCGGCGGCTATCCTCAGAGCTTCCAGCAGGTATTGAATCGCTGCTTCATCTTCCCTCAGCGCTACGCACATCTCGCCCGCATTGCTGATCGTCATAGCTGTCCGGCCCGGATCTCCTAGCTCCTCGAAAGCGGCTTTGCCCTCAATGAACCACTCCTTTGCTTTGGCGTAGTCCCCCGCCCAATAGGCCACCGCGCCCAAGTTGTTGAAATTGTGAGCCATAGCCAGCAGGTAATTGCAACCCCGGCTGATCGCCAGGCTTTCCTGAAGCAGTTGCCTGGCTTTGGGCAAGTCACCGCTGCCACCGATGATCTCTCCCAGGCGTCGAGGGCCCACGCCAAGTGGGATCGATCTTTCAGTTGACGGGCGACCGCGACGCTCTCTTCCAGAAAGGGGATCGCTTCCGCACGGCGTCCTTGTGAAATGAATGCAGCTTGATCATCTCGCCGGTCAGTCCATCCAGCGCCCTCAAATCGTCATCCATGTACTTCAAGCCAAGCCGATCCCGTACCAGTTCGCTGATTTGCATACGCTTTGTCCTCCCGAATAGAATCCTTCCCAGGCCAGATGCAATGCCTCCAACAATGAGCGATCTGGGTCAACCATGGCCTCGGGGCAGCAATAGCAGCGGGGGTTAGAGCCTAAGCTCGACGTAACTATTGACATGACGTGATTTTACTACGCCGCAGTGGTAAAGGCAACCAGTGGCCCCACTGGGGAAAAAGTAGCATTTCTAGAACCTTCTAAGCTGCCCACGAAGCCAAAAGAGCACACCATGATTTACAATAAGTCTGCAAATACTTGACAAGTCACTGGAGTTATGCTATGCTATCGTAGGAAACGGGTTAGTCTAGCGACAAAGGAGAGTGTGGAATGGACGTGGAAAAGAAGCTTGAGTGCATCAACATGGTCGACTTCGTAGGGGACTGGGCCGAGTGGCGCAATAACCTGCGTAGAGCTGTCAGCGTGGGCAAGAAGGTTGGCATGTCCGAGGATGAAATCGAGGCGCTGGCGGCCCAGATTGGTGATTTCCTCGCAGAGAAGGTCTGTCCTGCAACGCCGGAGGAGGAGCTGCTCAAGGAGATGTGGGAAGCGGCGACACCTGAGGAGCGCAAGACAATCGCCGGATTGATGGTGAAGATGTCCGAGTAGAGGGCCCATAAGGAACCAGTCGTAGGCAGCGCGGTTCAGGCGGGTTTCCGCTGAGGGCCGCGCTTTTTGCTTGATGGGGTAGAAAAGGAGCGCGCTGATGAAGACAGCGATGGTTTGGGGAGCCAGCGGGGGCATTGGTACCGCGCTGGTGAAGCGTTTGGCCGATGCGGGCTGGGATGTCCTGAGCGTCGCTCGGGATCCAGGTGCAGTGACATATCTCACGTCGGAGGTGGTGGCAGCTGACGTGGGTGATTCAGACAGCATACGGCAAGCTGTGCAGCAGGCCAAAGAATTGGTTGATGAAGTGAACTTGTGGATCTACGCCGTCGGCGACATCACGTCGGTGAAGGTGGATGAGATGTCGCTCGGGGAATGGGAGCGGATTATGGCGGCGAACCTGAGCGGCGCCTACCTGGCGGTGCATCACAGTCTCCCCCTTCTGGCTTCCGACGCTCAACTGGTCTTCCTGGGCGCTGTCAGCGAGCGGCTTCGTCTGCCCGGGCTCGCGGCGTATGCGTCCGCCAAGGCGGGCTTAGAGGCTTTCGCCGAAGTGCTGCGTAAGGAGCAGCGTGGTCGTCACGTGACCATTGTGCGACCGAAAGCGGTGGAGACGCCGCTTTGGGAAAAGGTGCCTTTCAGCATGCCCCATGGAGCCGCGAAACCCGAGGACATCGCCGAGCGGGTTCTGCAAGCCTACCAGGAGCGTCACAGCGGCGTGTTGGATCTCTAATCAGCCCTTCATCACCATCGTTGAATAGAGAAACGGGACTCCCGCCTTCCCGGGGGCGCGGGTTTGACGCCCCATCTCTTTGCTGATACAATGGATTGGCGCACCGAGAAAGGAGGTGTTCCGTGAGTGCATTCTTCAAGTCGGCTGGGGCCATCGATCAGGGTCCGGGGGTTGCCAAATCCCGATACAACGGACAGCACATCTCTAACGCTAACCGCCAACGTGCGCGTCACCTCATCCTCGTGCTGGGCGACCAGCTTGATGCTCATTCCGCGGCTTTCGACGGCTTCGATAAGCGAGCCGACGTGATCTGGATGGCCGAGGTGGCGGGTGAGGCGGAGAAGGTCTGGTCCGCCAAACCGCACATTGCAATCTTCCTGAGCGCGATGCGTCACTTCCGGGACCGCATGCGCGATGACGGCTTCCGGGTCGACTACCGCGAGATGGACGATCCCGACAATCGCGGCAGCCTGGGCGCCGAGCTTCGGCGCTCTGCAGAAGCATTGCGCCCGGAGAGGATCCTCGTTGTTAAGCCGGGCGAGTGGCGCGTGCAGCAGATGCTGCTCGAGGCGGCGGAGCAGGCCGGTGTGCCGCTGGAGATCCGCCCCGACCGTCATTTCCTGTGCCCACTGGATGTCTTCGAGGCGCACGCCGAGGGCCGCAAAAGGCTGGTGATGGAGCACTTCTACCGCGCGATGCGCCGCCGGACAGATATCCTGATGGACGAAGATGAGCCGACTGGCGGCGAGTGGAACTACGACGACCAGAACCGGAAGCACTTCGGTAGAGAGGGTCCTGGCGACGTGCCGCCCGCGCGCGCTTTCGATCCAGACGCGACCACGCGACAGGTGCTGAAGTTGGTGGAGGAGCAGTTCGGGGGGCACCCGGGCGGGCTGAAACACTTCGATTGGCCGGTCACGCCGAAGCAAGCAGAGAAAGCACTCGCTGACTTCGTACAACATAGACTCCCCAAATTCGGCACCTACCAGGACGCGATGTGGACCGACGCGCCCTATCTTTACCACTCGCGGCTGTCGGCTGCGCTGAACCTGAAACTGCTCAATCCGCGCGATGCTATCCGGGCCGCCGAGCGGGCCTATCGGGACGGGCACGCGCCGCTCAACGCCGTCGAGGGCTTCATCCGCCAGATTCTCGGCTGGCGGGAGTACGTGCGCGGCATTTACTGGCGCTTCATGCCGGGCTATGCCGAGCGGAACGCCCTGGACGCCCACGTGCCGCTCCCCGATTTCTACTGGACTGCTGAGACCGAGATGGAATGCCTGCGCCAATGCATCCAGCAGACGCTTGATTATGGCTACGCCCACCACATTCAGCGGCTGATGGTGACCGGTCTTTTCGCGCTGCTGCTGGGCGTCGAACCGAAACAGATCCACGAGTGGTACCTGGCGGTCTACGTCGATGCCGTCGAGTGGGTCGAGCTGCCGAACACGCTCGGTATGTCTCAGTTTGCCGATGATGGGGTGATGGCCACCAAGCCCTATTGCGCCAGCGGCAACTATATCCAGCGGATGAGCAACTACTGCGGCAGTTGCCGCTACGATCCGTCGCGGCGGATTGGCGATGATGCCTGTCCGTTCACCACGCTTTACTGGGATTTCCTGATGCGCCATGAGGAGCGGCTCGACCAGAACCGCCGTATGGGGCTGCAGCTCTATAACCTGCGCAGGATCGATGATGGCGAGCGGCAAGCCATTCGTAGCCAGGCCGCGGGGGTCCGCAACGCAGTTACAGCTTACTGAGGAGGCAGCACTATGATCCACGCTGAACGCGTCCAGTTTCTGAGCGATAAGGATACACGGAGCGGCGACTACGTGCTCTATTGGATGCAGCACGCGCAACGAGCCACATACAATCACGCGCTGGAGTACGCCATCCGCGAGGCCAATGGGCGGGGCCTGCCGGTGCTGGCCGTCTTCGGCATCACGCAGCGCTTCCCGGCGGCGAATGCTCGCTCCTACGCCTTCATGCTGGAGGGGCTGCGCGAGACGCAGCGGGCGCTGCGGGATCGCGGCATTCAGTTGGTTGTGCGGCTCCAGCCGCCGATGGAGGCCGTGGAGGCGCTGTCCTCGGCTGCGGCGCTGGCGGTGACCGACCGCGGTTACCTGCGCATCGAGCGACACTGGCGGGAGCAGGTGGCCCGTCGATTGCCCTGCCGGCTGGCTCAGGTGGAGAGCGACGTGGTCGTGCCGGTCGAGACCGCCTCGAAGAAGGAGGAGTACGCTGCGTACACCATCCGGCCCCGGATTCACAGGCATCTGGACAAGTTTCTGGTGAGGCTGGAGTCGACGCCGGTGGAGCGGGATTCATTGGGGTTAGACGAGGTTGGCATTGATCTCGACGACATTGGCGGCCTACTGGAGCGGATGCGCATCAACCGCAGCGCCAAGCGCGTCGATACCTTCTCCGGAGGAGCGGCGCAGGCCGAGGCGTTGCTGGACGATTTCATCGCGCACAAACTCCACCACTACGCCGACGGGCGCAACGAGCCAAGCGAGGACTATCTCTCACATATGAGCCCGTACCTCCACTTTGGGCAGATCTCGCCGCTGTATATCGCGCTGCGGGTGAGGGAGGCCGAGGGCGGGGCTCAGGAGAACGTGAACGCCTACCTGGAGGAGTTGATCGTGCGGCGCGAGTTGAGCATGAACTTCTGCCATTACGATTCCGACTACGACTCGCTGGCCTGCTTGCCGGACTGGGCCCGCGAGACGCTGGAGGAGCACGCCCACGACGAGCGGGAGTACGTCTACACGCCGGAGGAATTCGAGGCGGCCCGCACCCACGACCCGTATTGGAACGCGGCCCAGCGCGAGATGGTGCTGACGGGCAAGATGCACGGCTATATGCGCATGTACTGGGGCAAGAAAATCCTGGAGTGGTCGCCCACGCCCGAGGCGGCCCACCGCATCGCGCTGGAGCTGAACAACCGCTACGAGCTCGACGGGCGCGACCCGAACGGCTTCACCGGAGTCGCCTGGTGCTTCGGCAAGCACGACCGCGCCTGGAAGGAGCGCCCTGTCTATGGCAAGACGCGCTACATGAGCGCCGGCGGGCTGGAGCGCAAGTTCGATATCGGCGCCTACGTGCGGAAGGTGCAGCGGTTGATGGAATCACAAGCGGCTTAGCTTTGCACGCAATTTATCTTTGTACACGGGAGAGAGGGTGTGAAAGATCCAGCGAGCGTCAAGTCAGTTCTCAAGGAGTTGTTCCAGAATCAGCAGCTGGCGGTATTGGCAACTCGTGAAGCAGATGGACAGCCCTATACCAGTCTGATGGCCTTCGCGGCGATCGATGATCTGAGGCAGATCCTCTTGGTGACGAGCCGTTCTACCCGCAAGTATGCCAACCTGAGCGCTGAGCCAAGAGTATCCCTTCTCATCGACAGTCGCTCTCATCGGAGCGCGGATATCCACGAGGCGGTGGCTGTGACCGTCCTGGGTGAGGCGGAGGAGGTGACGGGGGCGGAGCAGGATCGCCTTTTAGCGCACTATTTGGCCAAACACCCGCACCTGGAGGATTTTGCAAGGTCTCCCTCGTGCGCCTTGCTCTGCGTACGAGTCGAGAGCTACTATTTGGTGAGCCGTTTCCAGGAGGTCGTGGAGTTCCACGTAAGATCATGAAGTGGGTGCTACCTCTTTCTCGGGTCGAGCCTCGCCACCAACCGATCGTTGGTGGAAAGTGCTTCGCGCTGGCGGAGATGGCTCGCGCCGGCATTCGCGTGCCGGACACTCTCTGTGTGACTGCGGACGCTTACAAGCGCTACGTTGCCGCCACCGGCTTGCGCGAGCGTATCTTGCTGGAACTGAATCGAAAAAGCTTCGCCGATATGCGCTGGGAGGAGATGTGGGACGCTGCGCTGCGCATTCGAAATATGTTCCTCAATAAGCCGATGCCCGCCGATCTCTCCAGCGAACTGGAAGACCGTCTTGGGATGTACTTTGGAGAACAGTCGGTCGTGGTTCGTTCGTCGGCGCCCGGTGAGGATTCCGAGAAGGTCTCCTTCGCTGGACTGCATGAGTCCTTCGTGAACGTGCAGGGGGTCGAGCGCATCCTGGAGCACATTCGGCTGGTCTGGGCCTCCCTCTGGTCCGATGCAGCGTTGCTCTATCGGCAGGAGCTGGGGCTGGATGTCGAGAGCAGCACGATGGGGGTCGCTGTGCAGGAGATCATCCTCGGCGATCGCTCCGGGGTGGCGTTCAGCCGCAGCCCCAACGAAAGCTCCGAGGCTGTGATCGAGGCGGTGTACGGCCTCAACCAGGGCCTCGTGGACGGCACCGTGGAGCCGGATCGATGGATCATTGATCGGGCTACGGGTGAGGTAGTTTCACACACACCGGCACAGCGCGAGCAATCCGTTGCTCCAGGAGAGGAGGGGGTTCGGCTTGAGCAATTGCCGGATCATCGAGCGGCTCGGCCTCCGCTGACGGAGCACGAGGTGCGCAGCGTGTTCAGCCAGGTGCAACAACTTGAGAATTTATTTAGTGCACCACAGGATGTGGAGTGGACGTGGGAGGATGATGACCTGGTTGTGCTGCAATCCCGTCCGATTACTACCCTGGGGACAGGCGGCCAGGATGATGAGCGACAATGGTATCTGAGCCTGCGGAGGAGCTTTGAGAATCTGAGGGCGCTGCGCGATAAGATTGAGGGCGAGCTCATTCCCGGGATGATCGAGGAGGCCGAAGAGCTGGCTGCTCAAGCTGTGGCCAAGTTTTCGGATCAAGCCCTGGCTGCCGAGATCGAACGTCGCCAGGCGATCCACGAAGATTGGGTCGCTGTCTATTGGGATGAGTTCATCCCCTTTGCCCACGGTATCCGGCTTTTCGGACAGGTTTACAACGATGCCTTGCGTCCCGAAGATCCCTATGAGTTTATGGATCTGCTGGCGGCTACGGAGATGGCGAGTCTGGAGAGGAATCAAGCGCTTGAGCAGATGGCGGCAATCGTCCGAGCGAATCCCCAATTGGCCGAAAAGCTGCGCGCAAGCAGCTTGGCGGGTATTGATGAGGGGTTTCGGGGGCTTATGGACGGCTTCGTGGAGCGATTCGGCGATCTCTCGTGCGCGATCACCGGGGGCTCGCGATGCCATCAGGCCCCGGACGCGCTGATCAGGATCCTGCTGGAGATGGCTGCTCATCCTCCGACGGACACAAAGTTGACGTCCCGGGATGTCGAAACTCTGCGAGCTGATTACCTTGCCCAGTTTGAGGGTGAGGAACGGGCGCAAGCGGAGGAATTGCTCGACTTGGCCCGCGCCAGCTATCAGCTTCGGGATGATGACAATATCTACCTGGGCAAGATCGAGGCTGAGGTGCTGGCTGCGGTCAATGAGGGCAAGAGGCGGCTCTCAAAGCAGGGCGTGCAGGGTGTTGCTTCCTTTGGCGCTGATGACGTTGTGAGAGCGCTCAGGGATCCCGACTACGTGCCTGAAGACACAGCAGAAGAAGATACGGCGGATGGCTTTGAGATGAGGGCCCGGCAATTGATCGGTCAGCCAGCTGGGCCGGGGGTCGCCCGAGGACCGGCACGCGTGGTCTCATCGCCGTCCGATCTGGCGAACTTTGAGCATGGGGAGATCCTGGTCTGCGATGCGGTAGATCCCAACATGACGTTCGTGGTGCCCTTGGCCGCTGGCGTGGTCGAGCGCCGGGGAGGGATGCTGATCCACGGCGCGATCATTGCCAGGGAGTATGGCCTGCCGTGTGTCACCGGCGTCCCTGACGCCGTCTCGCTCATTCATACTGGTGACTCGATCACGGTGGATGGATACTTGGGGATCATCACACTGGAACACAGAAGGGCAAGCGATACTTGATGCTCAGTAACGAAGAATGGATCCTGTTGGTACAGCGGAAGTGCCTTATCGCGATCGCTCTTGTGTACAAGGCTGCACCTAGCAATCGCTGGGCGATGAAGTTGCCCAGTTCCTAAGCAGCGCCCGATGAATCGGGCTTTTCTGCCGCTAAGACCTTCACAATCATAGCTCAAGGGTGATTTGTCACTTGCTGTCCTCATCGTCCAGACCATTCTGGATCCAGGAGACGAGCTGGTAGTGATGGTGCCCAATTATCTCCAGATCTGGGGGCTCGGTCACAACTACGGCTACCGGGTCAAGACCTTGCGAAATCCTAGGGACCCTCTATCTTCCAGTTCTTGGTGTAAGGCTGTCACTTGCTGTTGGTCGGGACAAGCGATTTGTGATAGAATAAGCCAGGTCGGCTCCCGAGTATCACCCCAAATTGTTAGCCTAGTA
>CAZANJ010000080.1:3154-9823 GCA_964486415.1 uncultured Anaerolineales bacterium | reverse complement strand
CGTGCCGGACAACCTGGACCTCACGCCGGATATGAGCCTGGATCACAGCGGCACGCAGACCGGCGGCAATCACTCGTCACCTTTTGACGCCTACCAGCCCTTCGCCTTGCAGGTGAACGACCTGGGCGTGGATGGCGAGTGGCCCGTGCTGGTCGATCTGCAATACCGCCCCGCCAACCCCGATCACCTGGCCTACGCCCTCAACGTCCTCGACTGGCCCCAGGACTCGGAAGGCCAGGTGCAGCATTCCAAGAACACCACCTACGCCACCTCCGACAATCCCGCCGTCCGGGAGACGGCCGGCGACAACGGCCGGCTGGGCGACATGCGCCTGATCCCCATGCTGGAGATCGAGATCACGGGCGACAGCGTCCCCTTCGCGCTGACCACGCCCGCCATCGACGTCCCCGTCAGGGGCTCCGTGCGGGGTGAGATTTCCGCCACGCTCCACCTGACGCACCAGGATGATGCAGTGCGAATCGCGTACGCCTTCGACGACGGGCAAAGCCACACTGCCATATTTTATGGTAGTGCCTGTGGTGAGGGAGGAGCCATACTGGCGGCCTACTCGGTCACCGATGGCGAGGTGACGACGCTGGATGGCCGCAAGCTGACCGAGTTTGCCGACGGCGACCACTCGGTGTGGATCTCGAACGGGAGCGAAAGCGTCTGCACCACCATCGGCAACGTGGTCAACGGCCCGTACGAGGATCGGATGATCGACACAGCGCTGCTCGAACCCTACGGCATCTCGGTGCGCGAGGCCGACCGGGATGGCACGCTGCTGGCCTACGCGCCCGCCAACCTGGTCAAGGATCCGGTGGGCGGCGGCAAGGTCGCCTTTGCCAGCCGTATGCTCTACCTGCCCGGCCGGGACCGCGCCTGGGCGCAGCCACAGAAGGTGCGCCTGGTGTGGGCCGTGCAGGTTCTCACCGATTGGTGTGATACGAGCGGCTTTACGCCCTCCCCCGAGGCGCGAGGCGACACCGAGCGGTACAACGAAGAGTTAATGACCTGGTGCAGCCAACACAGCACGCCTGATCAGGCGCAGATTATCCACTCCTACGACGACGAGTGGTACCTGACCGGCCTCAGCGTGCGCGAGGATCTGGGATTGGATGTCGCCATCGCCTACGAGGATCCGGCTACCGACGCCGATCCATACCAGGAGGACGCCCTATGGCACATGGCCTGGGGCCTGGGGAGCGTCTTCGTCGCCGGACGGGATATTGACGATAATGGAGAGCGCGATCTCGCCATCACCACCGCCCACGGCGATACGAGCATCGCCGGGCGCTTCGACCGCCTCATCAACGGCGGCGCCAGCGAGGAAGAGCGCTGGGGCCTGCCCCAGGACGCGCTGCGCGTCGAGACCTTCCAGTACGCCCACCAGGATTACCTGACGCAGATCGCCATGCACGAGACGCCGCGCATTTTACAGCAGTTCGCCCACGACGTGATGCCTACCTTGCTCTTCGCCCGCGAGGAGCACTACCGCAGCGCCGGGCTGACGTCCGCCACGTGGGATTGGAAAACCGATCAACTCAACCTCGCTGCCTCCACCGAGCAGATGACGACCGCCGCCCTGCAATGGTCCCCCTTCCGCTACAGCGATGCCGGCGGCTGGGAAAGCGTCCCCGTCGTCGAGTATTGGGATCACCTGGACGTGACGCTCACCCAGTACTTCCAGGAGCAATACCCCGACGACGTGCCATCCGAGAATGGCGTGGAGGAGGTCAACGCCGGGCGGATGGTCATCGCGCGCGCCTTCTACATGTCCCTCGTCCAGGGCATGGTGAACAGCGTGAAGCACAATCTGAACGTCCTGTGGGCGCGTGATCCGGCCGAGGAGGACTCGGACAGATTCCTGACGACCCAGTTGGTGCGAGGCGCTGGCGGTCTCAAATCCCTGGTCAAGACGATTGGCAAGCTAATCTACAATCACCTGGACCACCAACTGCTCGCTGATGGTTATGGTCTGAAGGAGTTCATCAAGGATGCCCCGCTGGACGACAAAATCGAGCGGTTGCAAGCGGCCCTGGGAAAGGGCTTGAAGGACTTTTTTGTCACGCCGTGGACCACACAACTGGCCGCCCTGGGCAAGGTCAAGACCGGGATCACGGCCGGCGTCGTCGGGGGCGGCGCGCTCATCGCGGTGGGGCTGACGGTAGCCGCTGCCAGCCAGGCCAGTGGCGTCGAGGTGGCCGTGCGCCTGATGCTGGGCCTGGGGACGGTGACCGCCATCTTGCCGGTTGTCCAGAGCACCGCCGAGCTGGTCAAGGCCACACGCCAGGCCGGTTCCATCAGCAAAGCCCTCCAATTGGCGACCAACACGACAGAGCAGATCAAGGAAGGGTTCTCCAAAATGGCCATCGTGGGCGCGGTCGTCGGCGTCGTGGTCGCGTGGGCGCTCTTCGCCTTCACCGTTGGTTTTTCGGACCTATCCCGGGCCGCCATCGGCTATGCCCTGGCCTCGGCTGTCGCCCTCACCATCGTCACGCTCGTCATGTTCGTCATCGAAGCCATTCCGCTGGTCGGGCCAATCATCGGCGCCGTCGTGGCCCTGATCGACGCCTCCGTGACGCTGTTGTGCGCCTCGGTCCTTTCCCACGAGCAACAGGAGAGCACCGCCGGTGTCTTTTTCTGCGGCGGCCTGACCGGACTGGTCACGGAGGTCCTCAAAGCCGTGCTCTACAGCAATACCGTCATCGTGGATATGCAACCGGATGATTTCGACCGGCTCCGGCTCAACAACTTTGAGGCCCACGAGCTGGTCCAGCCAGACAAAGGCTTTGTCGCCGGCAACGGGGTCAGGATCGGCATCAGCCTGGTCAACACCATCCCCATGGCCGACCGGCCCGCGTCGGTGGGCCGTTCCTACTGGTACCAGTGGGACGAGGACACGCTGCGGGAGGCCACCTTCCGCTACCGGTGGCAGGAGACACAACACGACTTCCACGACGACGTCTCCCTCGGCGAGATGGCGGATGATTGGAAATCGGTGGAGGATCGCGACGACACCTTGCGGTACGCCGACACCATCGTCACCGAAATCCCCCTGTCCGAGGCCGGCCTCAACCACAACGTCTCCCTCTACTTTTCCGAGGCCTATGCCATCCCCGTCCAGGAATGCGTGGTCGGCGTCTGCAAAATCGAATCCGAAAAGGAAACCCTGCACTACAACATCGGCGATGATCTCAAATTCGACGTGTTGCCCCCCACGCTGGACGAATTATACGAACTGACCCTCTTGACGTCCGGCGGGGGGAGTTACAAGCTGGCCTGGGACGAAAGCTTCCCCAGCCTCCACGACGCCGATGTCGATGGTCTCGTCTATCACGCCGACCCCGACGACACCCGTTGGGACACCGACGGCGATGGCCTCTCCGACCTGGTCGAGCACCAGATCGGCAGCGATCCCACTATGATCGACACCGATGGCGACGGCCTGGACGACTACGAGGAGCTCCGTCTGGGAACCGCCCCCACGCGCCCCGATACCGACGGCGACGGGCTGTCCGATCCCGATGAGGTGCTGGGATGGGAATTCGTCTACGGCCTCACGCCCGGCGGCGCGGGCCTGCGCACCTGGGTCACGTCTGATCCCCTCCTGGTCGACGCTGATGGCGACACCCTGACCGACTTCCAGGAAAAGATCTATGGATTGAACCCCAACTGGCCCTCCAACGACACCGTGTTGAGCATGGAATCGGTGATCCGGGAATATCACGCGGGCAGCTACGCCGAATCGGATGGCTTCGTCCGCCCGGACGACACCCTCACCTACGAGGCCACGCTCAAGAATGAGCTCAACAATCGCTACGCCCAGGGCCTGCTGGATACCGACTTCCCGCGCGACGTCGACGCCGGCGCCGTCCCTCCCGCCAGTTTCATCCTCTACCCCCAGGAAGAGCAGGTGATGGCCGGGCAGGTGCAGGTGGATGGCCTGGCCGAAAGCGGCGCGTACAGCCTGACCCAGACCGCGGGCGCGTCCATCGTCGACTGGAGCACCCTCTCTGGCGGCGCGCTGCTCTGGCTGCCCTTCGAGGACGCGGAAGGGGCCACGACCTTTACGGACCAATCCGGCAATCTGCCGACCCACGACGGCGTCTGTGTGGGCGGCGAATGCGCAATAGCTGAGGACATTGGACGTTACGGCGGCTCGGTGCGCCTGACCACGGGCTACGTCAGCACTGATCTCGACCCTTCGGAATCGGGCTACGCGCTGTCCCTGTGGTTCAAGGGGGGCGGCGGCAACGGCGACTGGGGCCTGGCGTCGGTGGAGCACCGCGACGGCGCGCAGCTCTATTTCCAGGACGGCGATCTGTGCGCCCACTATCTCCTGTGGCGGGGCCGCACCTCCCAGACCGAGGTGATCTGCGCCAACGAGTCCTACGCCGACGGCCAATGGCATCACGTCGTGCACACCTTTGGCGACCGCCTGGACCGGCAGCAGTTGTACGTCGATGGCATCCTCGTTGCGCAGGGGGAAACCGGCCGGGTGCACGCCAACCGGGGGCATCTGGCCATCGGCCACACGCGGGACCCCCTGGTTCCCGATTTTTACGGTTACCTCGACGAGGTGCGCGTCTACGATAACGGCCTGAGCGCGGCAGAGGTTCGTGCCCTCTTCAACCAGCCGGTGCTGGACCTGCGCTTCGACGAGGACGCTGGCTGGCCTGATCATTCCGTCTTTGGTAACGACGGCGAGTGTCCCCACCCCACAGCGGGCGAGTGCCCCACGCGCGGCGACGGCATAGCCGGTGGATCCGCCAGCTTCGACGGCGCCACCACCTGCCTGGACGTCGGGCCGGACGCCAGCCTCGACCTGGGCCAGGGCCAATTCAGCATCGCGGCCTGGGTCTATCCCCATACCAGCGACAACGCCGCGCAGACCATTCTGGGCATGCCGGCCTACGACATCGCGTCCTATCCCACCCTGCAGCGCGTGGGCCGCCGGGTACGCTTCGGCTTTGGCACCGGCGATGAATGGGCCGGCGACTATGAGAGCGGCGACGTGTTGACCGAGAGGGCCTGGAATCACGTCGCGCTGACCTTTGACGACGAGAGCGGCGCGTTCTCCCTGTACGTCAACGGCGCCTTGGCGGATACAGACACCACGACGTTTGCCGGCCTGTCCCCCTACAGCGACGCGCAATCCTTTGGCGTGGGCTGCAGTTACGCCCCAGGCCGCCGGGGCTATTACTTTTCCGGTCGGCTGGACGGGGTGCGCATCTATCGCGAGACGCTGGACGCCCAGGCCGTGCAGGACCTGTACGACGCTGCCACGATCATGCTCCACCTGTCCTTTGACGAGCCGCCCGGCGCGAGCAGCTTCCAGGACGCGACCGGGCAGCACGTCGGCGGGTGCAGCGGCGAACGCTGCCCGACCAGCGGCGTCGCCGGGCGTCTCCACCAGTCCGCCTGGTTCCAGCACGAGGCGGATGTCCTACAGGGCGATACGATCAAGATACCGACGAGCGACATCAACCACCTGACCAACGACTTCACGCTGGCGACGTGGATCAAGCCCCTGACTCTGGAGAGCGATCGCTGGTACGGCATCGTCTCCAACGGCTCATTCTCTCAGCATGGGTTCTCGTTCTACCTCCAGGGCGACGAGTTGCGCTTCAGCACGCACGCCGTCAAGGACTATGCCTCCGGCGTTACCATCCCGACCGGCCGCTGGACGCACGTGGCGGTCGCGCTGGACGAGCAGAACACAGCCCGCTTCTACGTCAACGGCGTCCAGGCCGGGGAGCCGATCTCGCACGCGGTCCCGGCCATCCCCGGCACCATCAACGACGAGTTGATCATCGGCAACCTCCTCCGCGGAGGCAATCAGACCAGCTATTTTGAGGGCCGTATGGATGAGTTATACGTCTTCCGCAGCTCGTTGTCGGCCAGTGAAATTTGGGACCTCTACCGCGCCGCGCCGGTTTTCCAGATGCACCTGGACGAATCCCGCGCCGCGACCCAGTTTATCGACGATTCTGAAAAGGGTAACCACGGGACGTGCTCCGCTGGCAGGTGTCCCCAGAGCGGCTTTGCCATCGAGGGGCAGGTCGGTCAGGCCGTCGCCTTTGACGGCGCCGATGCCGAGGGCGACGCCGACTATATCACCGTCCCGTATGCCGACGTTCTGGACCAGTCCGCCTTTAGCCTCTCCGCCTGGGTGCGGCCCACTGCTATCAAGAACAGCAACCAGATCATTGTCTGGAGAGACGACAATTACCGCTTGTACCTGGACGCTGGCAGCCTGCTCCCGGTGATCGAATCGAACAACCGACGCGCGACCGGCAGCACCCCTCTGTTGCTGAACCATTGGAATCACGTGGTGGGAACCCACGACAGCGGCACGCTCACACTCTACGTCAACGGTTACGAGCAAGACAGCACCACGGCGACGGCCTGGCCTGATGCGAGTTCACTCTACATCGGCGGCAGCCCGAACGGTTTCGAGTTTGCCGGGCGCATTGACGAGATCGCGCTCTACGATCACGCGCTCACCCCGGGTGAGATCCGCGCCAACTACGTCTACCAGGCCAGTTGGGTCGAGGACCGGCAGAGCCACAACGTGACCGTGGACGCCGAGCCGCCCACCACGTCCCTCTATCCGCCGACCTTGCACTGGCCGCTCCAATCCGGGCAGTTGTTGGCCTTCGCCAA
>CAZANJ010000080.1:1765-3054 GCA_964486415.1 uncultured Anaerolineales bacterium | reverse complement strand
GTGTCCGGCAGCGGCATCCCGGAGGATGGCGTCCGTGTGTCGCTCTACACTGCCGGTGCGCCATCTGGGGATGACGGCGAGACCCTGGTCGGTGAGGGCGATGTGGCCGCCACGATCGCGGGCACGACCTGGCGCGTGGACTACACGCTGCCAACGGCCCAACCGGCCAACGAATACCTCGTCCACGTGGAGGCGGTGGACAACGCCGGGCGCTATCCCGGCATCAGCAACGCGCAATTGGCCCGCCACACCGCTGAGGTGGAGAAGGTCCTGCCGGTGGACGGCACCGCGCCGGCCGTGCAGATTAGTCTACATTCGCTTCCTAACTACTTTCAGACCTACATACTTTACCGCTTTTTGGAGCTTCGAGGCATGGTTTCCGAACGACCCGTACCCCTCAAGGTCACGTGGGACACGAACGAGTTCGTCAGTTCGAACAGTGCATTGACCGTGCGGTGTGATGATCGGACGATGGTCATCGCCGATTTCCACGAGATGGAACCCAACCAATCCTATGCCTGGCAGGGCCAAGTCCCGCAAGGTGACGCTTGTCGGGTGTATGTAACCGACCCTGGCATCCCTGAGGTCACCATTCAGGTCTGTGATACCGAAATGGCGGGTCGCTTATTTACGGCTGACGCTCCGACCTGCCCTGCCGACGACCAGCCGGTCGCCGGCCTGGATACCGTCGAACTGGGCTGGCAATCCCTCTTACCTGGCTCCCTCTTTTACAACCAACCGCCGCCGGATGGCCAAATCCTCCATCTGCCTTTCGAGGATACCCTGACGGAGGAGGACAACCTGACGTTCCACAATGCATCGTCCGCTGCCTCGCGGGTGGGGATAGAGGGAGGGCACTGCGCGGGCGATGGCTGCCCCACCGCCGGGGCTGGCTATGCCGGCAACGCTATGCGCTTCGATGGCGTGGATGACGCCGTCACGGTGGATTTATCTGATGATCAAAGCTACGATCCACCCCGCACCGTGGCGCTGTGGTTCAAGCCGATGGGCATGAACCGCCAGCGACAGGTGCTCTACGAACAAGGAGATGATCAGTTCGGCTTCAGCCTGTACATGCAAGGCGCTACGCTCTACGCCGGCTCATGGCTGCGGCTGTGGGGCGAGAGCAGACTCTTTATCCCGGGGATCCGCGGCCGGCAATGGCATCACGTCGCGCTGACCCTGGGCGACCCGATGAAGCTCTACCTGGATGGGCAGTTGGTCGAGAGCGGGGGCGCGTCCTTTGTCCCCCATGCCCAGGCCGGGATTGGTCGGGCCGTGGGCCGCAC
>CAZANJ010000080.1:0-1665 GCA_964486415.1 uncultured Anaerolineales bacterium | reverse complement strand
GGCGACGGCATACTGGACGTCGTGGACGTGAATAACAAGGCCGTACCCGGTCACGTGGGGCTGTATGCCCTGGCGTTGGACGGTGTGGACGATTACGTCAGTGTGGGCGCGGATCGTATGTTGGATTTGAGTGCCTTCGACTTCACGCAGGCAGCCTGGGTCTACCCGACTGACCGCGCCGGATTGCAGTCGCTCATCAGCAGCAGCATCTACCGCAAGCGGGAAGACTGGTATCCCTTTATCTACATCCTGGATGGCTCGCGCCTGCAGGTCGGCTTTGGCGACGGCGCCGCGTTGAACACCTTTACCACCGGCGACGTCCTGACGCCGAACGCCTGGAATCACGTCGCGGTTTCCTTCGACGGCACGACCTATCGCATTTACGTGAACGGTCAGGAATGCGCCTCGCCCACCCATTTTGCCGGCAAGCATCCGGCCGAGAACGAAACCTTTGCCGTGCACCAGTTCGATATCGGCCGGGGCACCGTGCCCGAGCCCCCGTCCTGCGCCACATTGACCAACGTCAGTTTCAGGATCGAACGTGGCCTGCTGCAACAATACCGCATCAAATTTGATGATCAGGTCATCTTTACCACGCCGCCTTGGCCTGATCCCAATCAACCTCAATACTTAACGCTTGATGTGCCCCACGAATTCGCGTTCTGCGATATGAGCCAACTCGGCGTCGAATGGCGCTCCGGCGACGACTGGATCCCTATGCGCACAGACATAGACGGCGACGCCTACGCCATCGACCCTGTGGAGGATTACGGCGCCCATCAGAAACCTTTTACATATCCTCATAACTGGAGCGCAGCCTCGCCGAACCTGGTGCGCGTTTACTACGGGGTCATTAACCAGACCCAGTTACCGCCCTTTGACGGTCAGGTGGACGAGGTGCGCATCTACCCGCGCGTGCTGTCCGCGCACGAGATCGATGGATTGGCCAACTTGAGCGTCGGCGCTTGGCAGACGGTCACGCCGAGCCCCAGCGGCGCGGGCGTGGTCGAGGGAGATTGGTATGCCTCGGTGCCTTTGGGTCTGGAAGGGCCATACCAGCTCAGCCTGCGCGCTTCAGATCTAGGCGGTCACGTCGATCAGAGCCGCCAGAACGTGTGGCGCGGCGACGTGGACACCCTGGCCCCGCGCCTGAGCGTGGTCCGGGAGGCGACAGCGGACCATAACCGGTACCATTACACGGTGGTGGCCGAGGACTATTACCTGAAAGAAAATAGCTTCCGCTCTCCGTGCGGCGGCAGTGAGAACGCCGAACGCGACTATTACCAAATTCCGTCCTATCAGACTGCGGTCAGTGATCCGCAGCTCTATCGCCTGCGGGCCGAATGTGAGGGGTATCGACCGGGATACCTGGGTTCCGCAACGGGCGGCATGGCCGAGGGTCTCACCATCTCCGGCACGCTGCTCTACGTCGCCGGCGGTACAGGCATGCGGATCGTGGACGTTTCAGACCCGATCGACGCCCCCCGCGTGCTCGGCAGCTATAGCGATCTGGCGTACGATGCCCGCGCGCGCGCCATCCACGTCGAGCCAAACCCGCCCACCACCGCGCCGCGCATCACCGTCCTCCAATCCCAAACCCCAAACCTGCAACCCGAAACCCCAAACCCGCAACCCACAACCCAAAACCCACAATCCAGTCCCCAG
>CAZANJ010000079.1:1892-10039 GCA_964486415.1 uncultured Anaerolineales bacterium | reverse complement strand
TTGCGCACCACGCCCTCGAAATAAACAGCGGTCCGGATTTGGGTGATCTGCAGAGGTTGATCCTGGCATCGAGCACAAAGCCTCGCTGTCCCATCGGGTGGAAGCGCACGCCCACAACAAACACAAAGGGGAGGAAGCACGCGGGGAATTTTGGCCAGACAGTCATCACACAGCCAAGCCCCCATCCGGCGGCATCCAATGCAACGGGGAGGGAAGAGGATGCTTATAAGTTCTGTCTTAAGATTTTGCAGGGCTGGCCTGAACGCTGATGGCACATTCACCTCGGGAGCGAAGCTCGCTTCACCGTCCCTTTAAGGCAACCCGATACCCCCACCACCGAACATATCTTTTACCTGGATGACGGCAGGCCCCAACAGAATGATGAAGATGGAGGGGAAGATCAAAAAGGCAATCGCAGGTAACATTTTGATTCCAGCCTGGTTAGCCAGCGCCTCAGCGCGCTGTCGCCGCCGCATGCGCATCTGATCCGACTGGATGTGGAGCACTTTGGCCATACTGACGCCTAATTGATCAGCCTGAATGATGGCGGCCACGAAAGTTGAAACATCTCGGACTCCAGTGCGGTCGGCCATGCCTCGCAATGCTGCGCGTCGGGATTTCCCCAACTGGAGCTCCTGAATGACACGCCTGAATGATTCACTCAACTCATCGTCCCATTTATTGGCCACCTTTGACATCGCTGCGTCGAAGCCCAGGCCCGCTTCTACACAGATGGTCAAAAGATCCAATGCATCTGGAAGCGCTTTTTGGATTGCATCCTGGCGCCGCTGAATCATTGAGCGAAGGAATAGGATTGGGAGGAAATACCCCATACCGACCAGAGCTCCAAGCAGGAGAAAGCGCCGCGACGTGGTCATATCAACCATTGTCAACAAGAACACTCCCAGTCCGCCCAGGAGAATGGTCATAAACAAACGGACGCCCAGAAATTGCGTAGCGTTCCAACCATAAGGTCGACCGGCGAGTTCGAGTTTGTGATTGATCTCCTCCATACTTTTCTTCGGAGTGAAGCGCACCGCGAACTGGGAGAGCTTTTCCAGCATCGGCAGCAAGACGCGCTCCGAAAAAGGTTGGGACATCTCAATCTCTTGCAATGTAGGTTGGCTCATTGTCCCAAACCGATCCATGCGCCCATCTACGGATGACTCTTCTCCACGCCTGGAACGGATGAATATAAGGGCACCCACTCCGACCAGCAACAACAGGCCTAAAATTACAATCACTAGAGTAGACATACACTCCTCCTACACGCTATACCTCGATACTCACGACTTTGTTGATAACAAAGAACCCCGCGACAATACCCGCAAAAGCTACACCGAGCATAATGTAGCCACAAGTATCTTGGAACATCTTGCCCATAAATCCGGGGTTGATGAGATAGATTATCACACCAAGTATCACAGGAACCAGAGCAATGATATAGCCAGAGAGGCGACTCTGAGCGGTGAGGGTTTTAATTTCACCCTTGATCCGCACACGCTCCCGAATGGTAAAAGCGATGGAGTCCAACACCTCGGCCAAGTTACCACCGACCTCGCGCTGCACGTTGATGGCCGTGATCAGCATATCCAGGTCGTCACTGGGGGCACGCTCTAGCATATGATCCAGCGCTTCCTCCATCGGGATACCCAACTGTACTTCCTGAACAATGCGCTCGAACTCCACGGATATAGGCGGGCTCATCTCTTCCGCCACGGCGTTCATCGCCTGCAGAATGCTGTAGCCTGCACGGATGCCGTTTACCATCAGAGTGATCGTATCGCCCAGTTGATCGTTGAAAGCCTTCAGCCGCCGATTGCGCAATATCGTGAGATAAATGCGGGGAGCGAAGAAGCCGAGCGCACATGCCCCGACGATGACGAGAATGTCTTTTCCTCGAAGTATGTAGGCCAACACTCCAGCGCCCAAGACGAGCGTGAAGTTAATCACCACAAATTCGCCCACGGTTAATTTGACATCGGCGCGTGCCAGCTTGACAGCCAGGTCCTTTCCAATACCCCGGTTCTGCATGATCCGATTTACGGTCTCGCCAAGAGGACTGCTGCGCTCCTGCTCCGCATCGGCCTCAACAGCCCTATCCTCCTGGATGCCGATACGTCCATCCAAGGACTTTTCGGCTTGTCGGGAAAGGATAAACCCGCCAACGACCGTCCCCAACCCGATCAAGCCTAATATTGTTACGATCCAAATCATAGTCATGCTCCTGACGTCTGCTAAGGAATTGGGAAAGTTACTCGCTCACCATTCCTAAGCTAGCAGCGCGACGCCCCTTGCTTACCTAGAACCGCCTCCGCCTCTGTCCTTGACCGACACCAAAAATACTGGGTGGCAACTGTATGCCGGCCGCTTCAAACTTTTCCATAAACTTGGGACGCAGACCGGTGGGCTCCAGCTCCCCGATCACACGTTCGTTCTCGTAGCCTTTCTGCTCGAACTTGAAGATGTCGGACATGACGATCACATCACCCTCCATCCCCTGGACCTCGCTGATCTGGATGACTTTACGGCTGCCATCCCGCATACGCGAAAGCTGGATAACCACGTCCAAGGCAGCGGCGATCTGCTCACGGATAGCCCGGTGGGGCAAATCCATTCCCGCCATCAGGACCATGTTCTCCACACGGCCCAGGGCCTCACGGGGGTTGTTGGCGTGGATGGTGGTCATGCTGCCCTCGTGGCCCGTGTTCATCGCCTGGAGCATGTCAAAAGCCTCCGGACCACGACACTCACCTACGACGATACGCTCTGGACGCATCCGCAAGCTGTTGATCACCAGGTCTCGGATAGTGACAGCTCCCTTACCCTCAATGTTGGGAGGACGCGACTCCAGCGTCACAACGTGTTCCTGACGAAGCTGTAGCTCGGCGGCGTTCTCAATGGTGATGATACGTTCATCGGTGGGAATATAGCTGGAAAGGACATTCAGGAAAGTCGTCTTGCCGGACCCGGTACCGCCCGATATAAAGACATTCAGCTTCGCCTTTACGCAACCCTTCAACATCTCCATCGCTTGCCGGGTCACGCTTCCGAATCCAATCAAATCTTCGACTGTCAGGGGATCCTTGGCGAACTTACGAATTGTCAATACCGGCCCCACCAGAGAGATAGGTGGGATTACGGCATTCACACGGGAGCCATCCTGCAAGCGGGCGTCCACATAAGGTGAACTCTCGTCGATGCGCCGTCCCAGCGGAGCGACGATGCGTTTGATGACGCGCAACAGTTGTTCTTCAGATTCGAAGGTGACGTTGGTACGCCTGACCTTCCCGTCGAGCTCGACGTAAACATCGTTGGGACCATTCACCATGATCTCAGTTGTGGAATCATCGGCGAGGAGAGGCTCCAAGGGCCCTAGGCCCAATATCTCATCGACGATTTGCTCGAAAAGGTCTTCGCGCTCCGCCCGACTGAGTACAACATCCTCCTCGGCGAGGAAGGCATCGAACATATCCCTGATCTTACGGCGCACATCCTCTGTTTCAGACACCTTCGCTTTGGGATCCAACTCCGAGGCCAATCTGTTCTGGATGCGCCTCTTAAGCCTTTGACGGGCATCACGAACGGGAGCAAGCTCAGTCGGCTTTGATCTCGCCATCTCCTTCCACTGCGAAGAAACCGAGGCATCGGAAGAAGCACCCGTAGTCCTTTTCCCCTTTTTCTCAATTCTCTCTAATAATGACATCGCCCAACCTCCTATCCGCGAAAAGACTTAGCAAATTACAGATTGCAGATTACAGATTGCAGATTAAGCATCATCTCCGGTCGAAGATGCCCAATATGCCAGTACCTCCCTTTTCCTTTACCTTAGTAACCTCTGGGCTCTCCTCCTCATCTCCCTCTCCCCCCTCCAATCCCAAACCTCTCCCTACAGCTTCAGTCAACTGAAGGATGCTTTGAGAGATAGGGCGGTTGGAATCGCGCACGACAAAAGGCACACCACGATTAGCCGCTGTTATCGCCACCTTCTCATCCATAGGGATCTGGACCGCAACCGGTATTGTTGCCGCCTCAATGCGATCTATCTTGACCCCCATATGCCGGTCCACACAGTTCACTACAAGAGCGATTTTATCAAGCGGATAATCGATCTTGTTCATCACCTCAAGGAACAGACGAACACTCTTGACAGTTGGAATATTCGGCTGCGCCACCAGCACGATCAAGGAGGCAGAGTCGAAGGTGGTTAAAGCAATATCATCTATCCGGCTCCACATGTCCACGATGGTGATATCAAAATCTCTGCGCATTATGCTCAAAATTTTGTTGAATGCCGAATCTGGCCCACCTCCCGAGCCAGGCATCAGCGTATCCGCAGCCTCCGGATGTGGAGGGGCCAACAATGCCTTGAGACCCGATCCATGCGCGGTCAGTACACTACTCAACATATCGCTATCCAAGTTATCCGCCCTGGGCACCAGATCCGCGATACTCCGATTGGCCTGTAAGTTGAGCATGACCCCAACATCCCCGAACTGGAGAGAGGCATCCATCAGAGCGACCTTCTTCTCGCTGCCAATCATTTGCTGCAAGGCAATCGCCAAGTTGACGGCAACTGTAGTACAACCAACACCACCCTTGGGGCTGAAAACGGCTACGACATCACCCATCGGCTCCGCCTTAGGCTGAGCTGGTGCAGCAACAGTCGTAGTGACCGGTTCCATTTTCTCATAAACCCGCTTGATGGTGTTCACCATCTCGTTAGAGTTAGGCGGTTTGGTCAAGTAATCCCGCGCACCGGCCATCATCGCACGGCGCAGGTATTCAGTATCGTCCTGGACGGTGAGCATCACCACTTGTATCGACGGCAATATATCACGAATTCTTGAAGCAGCGGTGATGCCATCCATCCCAGGTGGCATATTGACGTCCATCAAGATGACGTGAGGCTTGAGTTGCCTAGCCATTTCGATGCTCTCTTCGCCCGAAGAGGCTTTGCCGACAACCTCAATATCAGATTCGAAGGAGAGCAACTTGCTCAGGTTATCTCTCACTTCATCAATGTCGTCTACGATCAATACTCGAATTCGTTCTTGGGATTGTTCCACGCTGATCCCTCCCAATCGTGGTTAAACTAGGCGTTATTACGGATTACCTGACCTCGCTACTACCTCCGCTGCTGGTAGTCTCTTCCTTCACGCCACCCGGCGCCGCCGATTTCAAGGTTTCAATCGCGGGCGTGATGCCGTAAGGCAACTTCGCAGGCTGTTCAATACCAAACCGATTGAACATATAGTCCAATGTGACCGCCTCGGTCACGGGTATCTCCTTATCCGCATCAAGGGCCGAGCGTAACACCAGGTCAATGCTGGCGCCGATTTCCTCGGCATACTTGAGCACCATCGCGTCTTGTCGGTCGACGATCAAGGTCAATGGCTCAGTATCCCCACGCGGCGCGGGCGTAGGTGTGACTTCACCTTCCGCCTCCTCTTCCTGGCCCGTTTCTTCTCCCTCTCCCTCAGCTCCAGGAGGTTTAGGGGGGACTTCTTCGGCCGACCAATCCCCCACGTAGAGCACCTCAGCATCCTCGACCGTTAGCTGAGTCACCAAGCGCGGCCTCTGCTTCTCGCTCGGCGTCACATTGACCACCCAGCTATTGGGCAGCACCTCCATCCGCCCCAGCGGACCACTCATACTGGAGCAAGCAGCATCGTCAGAGGGCGAAAGACAACGAGCTTGGTTGGGCAAAAGCGTCTGGAACTCGTCATCGATATCCACGACTAACAGAGATATAAGTACGTCCACCCGATCGCCAGGCTGCAAGGCCCAGGCCACGGCGGAGTATTGTCTCACCGGCAGGGCGTAGGCCACCTTTCCTTCTGGGATTCTGCCTGCCGCCTCCGACCCTACCTTTCCCAATTCGCTCGGCTTTTCCGTGATCATATCCTGAGTAATTGGCATATCCTCCAGGATATCCACCCGAGCGCGGCGCCCGTAAACGTCTTCAATCTCCATCAATACGTCTTCGGGCACATATTCCTCCGGCCATGTTGCGGTCTTCACAGCTCCTTCCTTGATAACCATGCCACGGTTGATAACCCGCTGCGCTGCTACAAGGATTTCCACTGTACCTTCAGGTGGACCCTCCGGAGTGCCTGTGCCTTCTGGCGCTGGTGTGGCTTCTTCTCCTCCGCCCCTCAGCATAAAGATCCCGGCCACTACAGCCAAAGCCACCACGATGAGTCCGACAAGGATCAATGTTCGCCCGCGCATTATACCTCCTCACAGTGTCATTGTGATTGTGCATCCTCTCACAAGCTCATGATACACAGACCAGACTGTCCCCCGATCTGCCCATCTCAGGATGTGAGAAGAATCATACCATCCTACAGGAAGCCCATTACCATTCCTATAATACTGGCTTATAACTAGAATGTCAAGCAAGCGTTTCCCACTCGAGGCTCTGAAGTCAGTTCTACCGCACCAGGCGCACGAACATACGCTCATAAATCTCGCCGAAGATTTCCTCCAACTGTTCAGAGCGCTCGGCGTGGAAGTGAGTGCCTCCAGTAATACTAGCCACCTCTTCCATAATCGGCTCGTAAGCACCCCAACCCAAGGTGATAGTGTAGATCTTGATGAAGTTATCCCGCGCCTCATGGGCATAGTAGATCACGCAGTCGTTGGCCGGTTCATCATCATAGGGCCAGAGCTCAGGGTCATCATCACAGGGACCGCCAGGGGAAGCGTTAGCCTGCCCATCAGTCATCAGCACCATGATGTGAGCCGCCCCCGACCGCCCATAATGGGGATCATCCGAACTCAATACCTCAATGCCCTTCAGGATTCCGTCTGCGATGTTCGTACCTCCATCCGCACTGGTGTTATCCAGAGCGGCGATCACCGTGTCGGTGATAACCTGGGGAGTGCATGAGGCAGCTCCGAGACGCCGCAGACATTGCATCTCACTGACGATCTCCGCGTTGCTGGAATAGGGCACATAGCCCACCTGATCGAAGCGCGGGTCGAGCTGCTTGACGAAGTACTTGGCGGCCTCCAGCGCATCCCGGATGGGCTGCTCGTCATCATAGACGTCGTCATATCGCCGATCATCAGGGCAATCGGGACGATAAGCGGGGGAAGTCTGCCCCCCAGGGCGTCCGGCGAAGCGTGATTCACAGGGTTCACAAGCGCCCCTAGTGCGCCCATTGTTGGCATCAAGATCTTCAACATTATCTGGCGGTGAGCGATCGCCAGCACAGCCCCGGTTGTCCGTGGTGATAATGATACGATCCACGTCGAAGCCAGCCCCACCGGCCCAGAGATTCAGTGTGTATGTGCCTTCATCCAGATAGACCTCATTGCCGCCGTAGCCATCCTCTCCCTTGCTAAGACAACGCCACTCCCAGGCACTCTCCATAGCACCGTCGAGGACCGGACCTTCGGGGAAGTCATCCTCTTTCCCTAACGGGGCTTCGTCAATGCCCCAGAAGGTGTAAAAGGTTCCCTCATACTCATCTCTTGATTCGTAAGCACCTCCTTGCCCGCGAATCCAGATGTAGTAGTTGCCTGTTTCGGGAACATCGAACTCATAATCGACTCGAGGGGTCTCATATCGCCTGCCCATCGGCAAGTTAGTCCCATCAGGCCATTCCCTGCGACACATCTGACCATCGTTGAGATCGCTCCACGTGCAAGAGACCCCCAAACCTCCCTCTTTCCTATACTCGTCGACGTAAGGATGATGTGAGATATAAGCGTTCCCAAAAGCTCCCACATCCTCGCCTTCATCTTCGTTAAAAGTATTCCTCTGTAAAATCCAATAGCTCTTATAGGGCTGATAGAAAGGTCGGTGGTAGTCGATGTTGTGATAGGAATAATGCTCGGCCTCGATGACGATATAATATTCATCGCGACTGGAGTTATAATAGTTACAGTCATTACGCTCGTAATCGATGGAGCCAAAGGTAAAATCGACATAATCGGTATCAGCACAATTATGTGCGCAGTGATCGGCGTTTTCGATGGAAGTATCTGACCAATGCAGTGGCGCGATACTGCCACTAGGATACTGCATACCCGCTTGGGGTTCCCAACAGCCATAACAGAGGGTTTGAAACTCCATAGAACTCGACTTATCATAGACGATTGCCGCGTCTATGTGGGTGACGTTCTCCGCTTCGGCA
>CAZANJ010000079.1:0-1792 GCA_964486415.1 uncultured Anaerolineales bacterium | reverse complement strand
TTCCGCCTCACCCGCACGCGGATACGGTTAGCTGAATTCTTCTCTCCCCTCTCCATCTGGGCAAAATCAGTATCGGTCCAGATGGTCGTCATTCCTCCTGGATCAACCGCATAGCCACCGCTACCGAGATACCTATCCCGCTCCCACTCTGTATCTGGGGCCTGGTAATCATACCCATTTGCCTGGAGATAAGCCAATGCACGTTTGTGCGCGGCATCGGCCACCGGTAGTTCAGGGGCCGCTGCCAACGCAGCCGCATCAGCTGCCTGCGAGGCTCTCACACGCTCAATGTAGAGTAACCCCAAATCGACGCCCAGGCCGATGAATGCTATAAGCACCATCAGAACGAGCATAACGAGGATCAAGCTCTGACCTCTCTCACCTACATATAGCCAGCCAGCGGCTGGACAATGGGGTGAATCCTTTAATTTGCACCACAGTTTTTCACACACACGCTTCATTCGCTCGTACATTCTCCACCTCCGTTCTAGTCCACAATACGCTGATTATCCTCCCTCGCGATCTAGGATCACGCGCATCTCCGAGCTTGCATACATCAGCCAGTCTGATGGAGGCACCATTCCAAAGCTCAGGGCATTAAACATCTCTCCCCAGAAGGGGTCGTGATCGAAGAAAATCTCCACAACGACGACATCGTTGCTGGTCGGATCATATCCCGCTTCCTCACGCTTGGATTGAATCTCTCCCTCAAAAGCGCCATGTTGCTCCATAATCTGATCGGCGGAAACCGTCGAAGTATACTCCCAGGATTCTGGAAGCCTCCAGGCTTGCTCGTTATACGTGCCTGTAACAGAACTGATCACCTCGACGTAAGTGATGATCACCTCAGCGTTTTTATCCTCGCCCTCGGTGCGCAGGAATGATCTGCCGTCCACAACCCCACTGGCGTTGATAATCCGATCGAAGACATAATCGATCTCGCTATCGCTAAGGTAGTAGCCCCGCGCCGCGAAACGAGCGCCTTCACGGGCAGCATTGGCGACAGCGAGGTAGTTCCGCAGGGCCGCTCCGACCTCCACCACGCCGACCATCAATAGCAAGAGTATGGGCAAGACAAGAACCGTCTCGACCATGGCCTGGCCACGCTCCTTCTTTCGTTCTTCCATTTGCTCTCTCCTTGCTTTCCTACTCCACCAAAGCGCCGCTGGCGGCATCCACCACGACGGTCAAGGTCTCCTCCGTGGCAGTAACTAGCCCACTCACCCGCCAGACCAGATCGCCCCCCTGTTCCTCGTCCACACGCAATTGCATCGCCAACATCGTGTCGGGGTACTGTTTCACCATAGCCTCTCCACCATTCTCCCACCAAACTTGCAGCGCTTCGTCACTGTCAACCTCCCACTCTGCGACGGAGAAGGTGTCGAGGCTGGAAAGAGTCTGCACATCCCGCACGATACGGGCTCGACCATCGGTCACCGTGATGAGAGCCATGCGTTGGGCAGCGGGGGAGTAAAACTGGAAAGCCCACGAAAACACATCCCCCTTCTTCATCCGCGCACTCGACCTCTGTCCAGAGACAACGGCCAAACGCGCGTCCTCCTGCCATTGAGAAGCCAACTCGTAGGCCAGCGGGAGCACCTCGCGAGCAGTCTCTCCCCCGCCGGACAGCCCCCGTGAAAGCGACATCTCCGGCCTACCCCAGCGGGTATAGACAAAGGCCCCCAGTATAACCACCAGGAGCAGCCCCAGAACTAACAATAGCCAATCAAGTTTTGTACTCATACGCTCTTACGATTCCCCAACTTCGTAGGGGCGGGACTCCGTGCCCGCC
>CAZANJ010000078.1:0-10091 GCA_964486415.1 uncultured Anaerolineales bacterium | reverse complement strand
GAATCAAATGTAGGGCAGGTTTCCATACCTGCCGCACTTGTGTAGGGTAGCAAGATGGCCTTAAGAGTTCTGCTGTGGCTTGTCAAGAACTGTGAAATGAAGTAACATTGAATTTGATGTTGTGGTCAGATGGTCCTTTGGCTAAAGTGAGGTTTCTGACAATAATGTCGAATAAATCAGCAGTTACAGAGTTAAAGTGTGATCATTGCGGTGAGCTGATCGAAGAGGATGCAGTGCGGCGCGGGGATAAAACGTACTGCTCCGAAGCCTGTGCTTTCGAGGCGACCCGCAGCAAAGACTGTAGTGGGCGAAGTGATTCTATAATCCCGCGCGAAGTCGTTGAACCCGCTAAAAAATAACTATAGGAGGTAATATGGGAACTAAGGGACGTGAGATCGTTGGTACGGACTTGGAAGAATTGATCGAGTTGCTTAACAAAGCGCTCGCAGACGAATGGTTGGCCTATTATCAATACTGGATCGGCTCGAAGGTGGCCAAGGGCCCGATGCGTGGAGCACTCGTCGCCGAGCTGATTGAGCACGCGAACGACGAACTGCGACACGCCGATATGCTGGTCGAGCGCATCCTCCAGTTGGGCGGCACACCGCTTCTCAGGCCGGAAGATTGGTATGAAGTGACCAACTGCGGATATGAGGCGCCTGATCGACCTTACGTGATGGCTCTGCTGGATCAGAACATCAAGGGCGAGCAATGCGCCATTGGGGTCTATCAAGAGTTAGTCGATATCACCAAGGACACAGATCCGTTGACATATGAGCTTGCCCTCCAAATCCTGACCGATGAGGTCGAGCACGAGGAGGACCTGCAGGCACTGGTAGAAGACATCGAATTGATGGGAGGTAATAGATGACATTAGGGGATAAAATTCAATCAGCCGATTGGAAGAAGGAAAAGCACGTGCCGGTCATCGAATGCCCTGATGAAGTCAAGGCCGGTGAGCTCTTCGAGGTGAAGGTCAGCTTGGGCAAGGAGATCGCTCATCCCAACACCACCGAGCATCACATCCGCTGGATCTCGCTCTATTTCCATCCCGAAGGGGGGAAATTCACCTACGACGTGGGCCGCTTCGAGTTCAACGCTCACGGCGAATCGGTTCAGGGCCCGAACGAGGGTCCGGTTTACACTCACCATGGAGTTTCTGCTTCAATGAAGGTTGATGAGAGCGGCACGCTGTATGCCACTTCCTATTGTAACATTCACGGGCTTTGGGAAAGCTCCCAGGAAATCAGTGTGATTGAGTAGCTCGGTAAGTTGGGGGCGCTTGCTCCCAGCTACCGATCTATCAAAATAATCCGGGGAAAGAAACCAGGTTTTTCAAAAAAGCCTGGTTTCTCGCTTACCTAACCCCCCAAGTTGTTGAGAGGATACCATAACGTGACACCCGAGATTGGATTTGCGCTCTTGCTATCTGCTCTGGCTGGACTCTCCACGACCATCGGCAGCGTTTTGGCCCTGTTTGTGCGCAAGCCCGGGCCGCGCTTGATGACCGTGACGCTGGGCTTTTCCGGTGGGGTGATGATTCTAGTTTCCTTCGTCGAGTTATTGGCCCACGGGATCGAGGCGATTGGGTTCGCGGCGGCCAACTTGGCCTTCTTCGGTGGTATGCTGGTGATGTTCTTGATCGATGCTTTAATCCCGCATGATTATATGGCCGAACACCATCACACCGAAGTGGAGGAGGCCGATGAGGATGCTCAGGACCCCGCTATGAAGAGCCGTTTGCTCAAGGCCGGGCTCTTCGTGGCGCTGGGGCTGGGGATACACAATTTCCCCGAGGGTATGGCCTCCTTCGCCACCGCGCTGAGCGATCCTCAGTTGGGTATTGCCATCGCTGTCGCCATCGCTATTCATAACATCCCGGAGGGATTGGCCGTCTCGGCCCCGGTCTATGCTGCGACGGGCAGCCGGGCTAAAGCTTTCTGGTGGTCTTTCCTCTCCGGTGTGGCCGAGCCGGCCGGTGCCCTGTTGGCCGCCCTTGTCCTGATGCCTTTCTTGAATGGCTCGGTTTTGGGATGGCTGCTTTCGGCGGTGGCTGGCATTATGGTCTTCATCGCCGTCGACGAGTTAATGCCCATCTCACGCGCTTACGAGGAGGAACATCTGAGTATCGTGGGCATTGTGGCGGGGATGGCCGTGATGTCCTTCAGTCTGTGGATGCTGAAATGAGCGGCTGAAGTGAACAGAAAGCGCCAGGGTGGATTTTCCATCCTGGCGCTTTTTTTTGTCGCTTTGCCAACTCTTAGAGCCTGTTTGAAAAATCAGCTCATGCAGTCGAATTCGCTAAGCAGCCTTCGTAGGGGCAGGACTCCGTGCCTGCCCGATCTCATCACGGGCGACCACAGAGGGATCGCCCCTACGTCATAGAATTTTCAAACAGGCTCTCAGGATACTTCAGCTCGTAGGGCCTCGATTTGCTCCGTCTTCAAACTCTCCAGTGGCTGCTTCACCAACGGCCCGGCCTTCAACGCTGGCACCTGCTCTTCGTAAGTGGGAAGCGGCTCGCTTCGATAAAGGATACCGATGGGAATGCGCTGGTTCCATTCATGCGCTCGTTCCCAGGCCGCCTTGCGGTCCGTGGGATCATATTCCTTCTCATCCTCTAGCTTGTAAACCCGCTCGCTGTAAAAATCATAGGCGTAGGATCGGTTCCACGTGACGCATGGCTGGAGTACGTCCACCAGCGCGTAGCCCGGATGCTCCAGCGCCTCCCCGATGAGGTGTACCAGATGGTGCAGCTCGCCGGAGTAACCACGGGAAACGAAGGTCGCGCCAGCAGTGATAGCCATCGCCAATGGATTCACGGGCCGGTCGATGGAGCCCTCCGGAGATGTGGGTGTGTGTTTGCCCTTCTCGCTGGTAGGGGAATACTGGCCCTTCGTCAGGCCGTAGATGCGGTTGTCCTGCACAATATCCACGAGGTCGATGTTGCGTCGCACGGCGTTGAGAAAGTGGCTCAATCCCTCGCCGTAACCGTCGCCGTCGCCGTGGACGGTCATCACTCGCAAGCCGTGGTTGGCCAGCCTTGCGCCCGTCGCCACCGCCAGGGTGCGCCCGTGGAGAGTATGGAAACCGGTGGCTTTCATATAGTGGGGCAATTTGCTCCCACAGCCGATGCCGGTGACGATGAAGAGTTCGTGGGGAGCTATATCGTGCTCGGCCAGGGCCATCTTGATGGCATTCAGGATGCCGAAGTTGCCGCAGCCTGGACACCAGGTCGGTCGCGTTTCCACGTCGAAATCTTTGCGCGTTACCATGCTTACACCTCCTCCAGCGTGTGCGCCAGGATGTACTGGGGCGAAAAGGCCCGCCCGTCATATTTGCGGATCGACCCGTCGGCCACGAGGCCGGTGCGGGCGCGGATCAGTGTCTCTAGTTGGCCGGTGGCGTTACCCTCAACGATGATCAAGCGCTTGGCTTGCTCCATGGCCGCCTCTGCGTTGGGGGGGAAGGGATGGAGCGCGTTGAAGTGGAGCATATTGGCCTGACCGGCCTCCTTTTCATTCAGCAGATCGACCGTCTCCCGCAGCGGGCCATAGGTGGAGCCCCAGGCGACGAAGGTCAACTCCGCCTCAGCAGGCCCGTAAAGGGCTGGGCCTTTCAATTCCTGGAGTGAGTCATCCATCTTGCGCATGCGCTTGTCCACCTGGGTCGTGCGGTTCTCGGCATCCTCGCTGACGGCGCCGAACTCGTCGTGCTCGTTGGCGGTAGAGACCCAGACGGCGTTGGGGTGACCGGGCACAGCGCGGGGCGAGAGGCCCGATGCGGTGACGCGGTAGCGCTTGTAGGGCTCCTCCAGTGTATTCAGTTCCTCCTCGCTCAGCAGCGTGCCTCGGTCGATCTCCACCGCGTCGAAGTCCAGCCCATCGGCCTCAATCGTGCGGTAGGCGGCGGCTAGATAATGATCGCTGAGCACTATTGTCGGAGTTTGATACCGCTCCGCCAAGTTGAAGGCCTGCCATCCTATGCTGAAGGATTCCTCCAACGTGCCGGGCGCCAGCACGAAGCGCGGAAACTCGCCCTGGGAAGCGTGCATCACGAACAGCAGATCACCCTGCTCGGTGCGGGTGGGCAGGCCGGTGGCGGGGCCAGGGCGCTGCGCGTTGTAGACCACCACGGGCGTCTCCGTGATGCCCGCGAGCCCTAGCGCCTCCACCATCAGGGAGAAACCGCCGCCGGAGGTGGGGCACATAGCTCGTGCACCCATATAGCCCGCGCCGATGGCCATATTGATGGCCGCGATTTCATCTTCAGCGTGCTTGATGACAGCGCCGTAATCCTCCGCGTGGGCCGCGAACCAGTGGAGCACGGGCGAGCCGGGCGTCATCGGGTAGGTGGAGACGAAGCGGCAGCCGCCGGCCAGTGCCCCCAGCGCGAAGGCCTCGTTGCCGTTGAGTATCATGCGAGGTGGGGCGTCGGGAGCGGCTTGCATACGGAATGGGAAGTCATCCTGAAACTGGCGCGAGGCCTCGGCGCCGGCTTCGACCACGCGGAGATTGGCGTCCACCACCTTTTCTCCCTTACGGGCGAAATTGTCGCGGATGATACTCTCCATATAGGCGAGGTCGAAGTCCATCAAGCCGGCTGCCACACCGAGCGCCAAAGTGTTGCGCATTATGGCTAGACCCCCTTTTTCCTCCGCAAGCTTGGTCAGAGGGACGGGAAAGAAACTGACGTTCGATCTGCGCAGTGTGTCTGGTATCTCCTCGCTCGCGTCGTAAACGACAGCCCCGCCCTCGTTGATGAGATCGATGTGACGGCGGATGGTCTCCACATCCAGCGCTAACAATAGGTGAAGCGATTCATTATGAGAGTAAAGCGGATTAGGCGAGATGCGGATGGAGAAGAAATTGTGTCCTCCGCGGATGCGGGAATAGTAGTCTGGCAATCCAAAGGCGTAGAGCCCGCCTCGGGTTAATGCCTTGGAGAAACCCGCGCCGCTGGATTCCAGCCCCATTCCAGCCTCACCGCCAATGCGGATGGTAATTTCATTGGTTGACATAGTCACTCCTTGTTTGTTTTCGGGCGAAATTTAGCAGCAGTGCATCGAGATGGTTGAATTGTACCCGGCCTGTCAGAGTTGACAAGTGTTACATGTTGGGTATAATTAAGCCCGAATAGAGTAAGCCCCGGTGGCGGAATAGGCATACGCGGCAGGTTGAGGGCCTGTGCCCGTCAGGGCGTGGAGGTTCGAATCCTCTCCGGGGCATTTTTAGCATCAGTAACACTCAAGATGTTTTCTCCAATGTAATGAGCCAGGGAGATCAATCTCCCAGCTCATAACTCAGATATTTTCACCGGCCTCGGAATGAAATATCTGTCGTTAGTTTCCCCGCTTTCCACAAACACGGATCGGTTTTTCGCAAGGAAGAGGAATTTCACGACCATACCGGCGTAAATTCACCGAACTCCGTAATCTGAAACTACAACACGTTTTGCCTCCTTGTTCACGTTAAGTCGTGACGGTGCTTGTTGGATTCAACGTTCAAGTCCATAGGATAACCTAAAAGAGGAGGATCTGATGGAAAAGCTACCCCCCGGCCTGCGTCACGTCCTGTCACAGACCAAGTTGTACACCGATGACGAGGTCTACGTCATCGTGGACATTCCCCTGGATATGTGTTTCGAGGGGACTGAACTGTTCGCCAAGCTCAGCACGGCCTTCTCGGCAGCAGTAGTCGATAAGGATCAACTGACACTGGTGTTGCCATCTGATGATTGGGCCGAGTTAGGGGATGAGCTGGGCGCCGTGGAGGAAGCGGACGGCTATCGCCTCATCACCTTCGACCTTCCCCTTGAGTTGGGTTTGGTCGGTTACTTGGCCACGCTCGCCGAGGTTCTGGCCGAGTCGGGCGTCAGCATTTTCGCTGTGTCGGCCTACCAACGCGATCATCTGCTGGTTAAGGAGGTGGACTTCGAGCGAGCATGGGAAGCTCTAGAATCCTTTATCGCTTCCTGTCGGGAATCACAGGGGAAATAGCGATTGACAAATTGGCTCAACAGAGTACAATCTTTCCACGTCATTGATGTGAGATTTCCAGAAATTAGCTCTCTCAGCTTGGGTTGCCAAATCTGATCTTAGCCCATAATTTTTCGGATTTGGCAACCCAGCGGGGTCGGCGGGGTGTTTTTTTTCTGGAAATTCCTACGCGCGAGGAGTGTGGATTTGATTGATAGTAATTTGGGCAAATATGAAATCATCGAACACATAGGCCAAGGGGGCATGGCGGAGGTCTACAAGGCCTACCAACCTAGCTTGGATCGGTACGTCGCCATCAAGGTGCTTCACACCTTCTTGGCCAACCGGGAAAACTTACTCATTCGTTTCCGGCGTGAGGCCTGGGCGGTTGCCAATCTTCATCATCCCAACATTGTTCACGTCTACGATTTTGAGCAGGACAAAGAACGCGGCCTTTATTACATGGTGATGGAGTTCATTGAGGGGCCTAGCCTGAAGGTGAGGTTGGAGGAACTGGCGGAGCGCGGAGAGTGTATGCCGCTGGATGAAGCCATCGATGTCGTGACCGCGGTGGGGGAAGCGCTGGGCTATGCGCATCGGCGCGACATGATCCACCGCGATGTAAAGCCGGCTAACATTATGTTCACCGAGGAGGGGCAGGTTATCCTCACCGATTTTGGCATTGCCAAGATGCTTAGCATGCATGGCTTGACGGCCAGCGGCGCGATGGTGGGCACCCCATCCTACATTTCCCCTGAGTTGGCGCAGGGCGATCGCGGCGACGAACGCTCCGATATTTATTCCTTGGGCGTAGTTCTCTATGAACTTCTCGCCGGAGTCCCGCCTTTCGAGTCAGAAACGCCCATCGGCGTGATCCTCAAACACATCAACGATGTCCCGCCCTTGCTACGAGACAGAAACCTGGATCTGCCTTCGGGGCTGGATCAAGTGCTCTCGAAGGCTTTGGCCAAGGACCCCGATGATCGATATGAGTCGGCTGATGCCTTCGTGGAGGATCTAAAACGGGTGGCTGCCGGTCGGGAGCCCTCACTTGCAGCCTCGGAGACTGTGGCTGAGCCTTCTGACAATTCTGATGTTTCAGAGGTTGCTCAACTGCCGCCGAGCTCTTTGTCAAGCGATGCTGATGCTGAGGTTGAGGTATCCTCTTCCTCAACTATGCCTCCTGATAGGGTGGAGGCAGATGCGCCCCAGCGGGTTGAAGCGACCGCTTTATCCCCTGAACCTTCTCGAAAACGGGCTTGGTTGATGCCTCTGGCCATAATCGCGGCCTTGATAATCTCCTTGATGGGCGCAGCTGGTATCTTGGCCTCTACAGATCGGCTGGATGATCTAGTCGGAAGGCTAGGGCTTTTATCGACGCCTGAAAATTCCTCCGCGCAGGATCAGGCCGCGACCGAAGTGGCGGCTACTTTGGTCGCTCTGGAAGCTAAAGTGAACGCCACCGATGTACCATCTCCCACGCCGACTTCTACCTCCGAGCCGACCCGCACGCCGGATGCCACCGCCACAAAGCTGGCGGCCTGTGTTTTCGATGTTGAGGTAGTAGGCGAAAACCCCGTGTTTTTGCGCACTCTCGCGCCTGATCAGGAGTTCACGGTGTACTGGGAACTGAAAAACACGGGCACATGTGCTTTACCGGCGGGGGTCGAGATCGCCTCACAGTCGAGCAGCATCTTGGAGACGGTTACGCTTCCCGAGATCGAGTCGATCCCCGTGGAGGAGACCGTTGAGATAGTGGCTACTTTCAGAGCGCCATCGGGCTACGGCGTTTATACCGGCACGTGGCAGTTGCAGGATAGTGAAGGGGAGGTCTTTGGAGAGGAGCTGGAAGTTTCCTGCCAGGTGGCGCCGACGCCCATACCTCGGACCATGACGCCTTCTGCCACACCGACCTTGACTCCTACCAAGATGGCTATGTTTACTCCGACGCCGGTTGAGGAGCTATGGATGGGCATACCAGGACTTGTCGAATGCAATACGGAGCGCAGAGGTGGACGGGTTACTTGGGGATATGGCGGCGGTTTCAGCGATAACTACCGCTTTTTTTATAGCCGAGTCTCTCCCGAATATGAGTTGGATGGGCCGTATCACAAATTCACGAGCTTCCCCCACGTAGTGACCTATTTCACCACATCGGGAGAGCTTGATTTCCCGGTGCCGGATGAATGTGGCAGCGGTGATTATGGGCATTGTGGAAGCTCGCAAGAGGGATTTGAGATCGTGTGGGTAAAGTTGATGTATGGAAGGGATGATTGTCCTTAAAATTAGTGGTTGACAGTCACACTGGAGTGGAAATAGAAGAGCCCGCGCTCACAAGCGCGGGCTCTTTTTGTGTCATTGTGTCATTTTTTGGATCTCGCTACAGCAGCGAGAGTCCCAACCAAACCGCTAGCGATGCGAACAGCACTACCATCCCCAGCTTCACCGCCGCCGCGTTGCGCTCCAGGAAACGGGTCAGGTCCTTCGATGTCGTGCCATAATAGGCCAGGATGAAAACGACTATCAGCGGCAGGATGAAGAGCAGATTATAGAGCGTTAAGAAGCCAAGGGCCCGTACTCGCAGCTCCGGTACGCTGGTGACGAAGATGATCGTCGGCAAGTAGACCTGTCCGGTGCAGGCCAGCTCCAGGAAGGAGACGATCAGACCGGTGACGAATGAGCCGATGATGTAGGTCTGTGAATTACGCCCCTTTCGGATCACGGCGTTGATGCGTTTCCTCATACTGTGGGGCAGGTTCAGGCTCATGTCGCCGATGTCACCACGGCGTGCCTTCATGAAGTCAATGAAGCTGAAGACCGCTAACCCCGCGCACAGCAAGGCCGTCAGGCCGTATACCCACCGGCCCAGCGTGGTCAGGAGATCGCCCATCAGACCAAGCACCTTGTAGAAGCCCAAGCCCACTGCCAGGTAGGCCAGGAATACACCCAGCGTGAACATCGCGCCGACCGCCAGCACTTCTCGTCCCTGTCGCCCGCTCAGTGTGAGGTAAGAGACGAAGAACACGAGCGTGGCAAATGCGCATGGGTTGAGCCCGTCCACCAGTCCGGCCAGGACGACGGTGAAAGCTCCAAAGGACTTGAAGCGTGCGATGATGTTCTGCTTGGCCTCTTCGGGGTTGAAATCGGCCCATGCGCGTTCAGCACCATTGGGCGCATACTTCTCGGCCAACTCCATAATGGCTTCGGACGTTATCTGCTCGCCGATCAGGTAATCATCGCCGACAAAGATGGCTGGTGTCGCCATCTTCTTTTCTTTCGGCATGTCAGTATGTTCGCTTAACCATTCTGCCAGAGGGGCTTTATCCTGGACATTATACTCCTCGATCATCAGCTGTGGATATTTGCTCTTGGCATACTTGATGTCATATTCGGCGCGGCTACACTCTTGACATCCGACCTGGTAGAAGTAGGCGATCCATATCGGCGCTGGGCCTTCGCAGGCGGCCTCATTCTCCTCGTCACAGGGCTCTAGCTCCTGATCCGAGAACGGGCTGAAATCCAGGGATGAGCCTCCGCCACCGCCACTTCCCTCCGCGCTGACCTCTTCGAGGCCGGGGATGTCGGGCCAGGAGGTTCCACCGGCATCCAGGCACGTATCCAGCAGGCATGGGAGATCTTCGCGAATCTCGTCCTCGCCGATCATCACCGTGCCGTCGATGATCAAGGTCGGCAAACCGCGCTCTTCGGCTGGCACCTCAAACATCTCCTCGGCGTTGATCATCAGCTCGTAGTTGTCCGGCTCGGAGATTTCGACCATTTTGATCTCCATCCGGTCCCCATAATCGGCTTGAAGGGGCTTCAATACCTCGTCGATTACCTTGATGCAGTGTGGGCAATCGTTAGCATAGAAGTAGACTATTCGCACGGATGGCCCTCCGGAAGCCTCCGCTACCTGCATCGGCATTAACGCTGCAACAAGTAAGAGTATCCATATTCCACATTCTAAAGCTTTTTTAGTAAACTTTGTAAACTCCGAACGTTTCATTTGGTCACTCAACCTCCATAATTTTTTATTCACTTTTACTTTATGTATCTCTTAGGTATCTACTCAGCCCGCTCAAGCTGGGTTTGTAACCCAGCGTCTTTTGAGAGT
>CAZANJ010000077.1:0-10139 GCA_964486415.1 uncultured Anaerolineales bacterium | reverse complement strand
GCTTGTCGAAGGGTACGCTTCCCTACTCTGGGGCCGGATACCCCTGATTGTCTTCGATGTCCTGGTCGATCTTCTCAACTGCCTTGTCGAGCTCCTCCTGCACGTCCGCGCCGGCGACGATGTTGTCGACGGCCTCGGCGAAGGCGGAGGTGATGGCCGGGTAGGCCGGGGTCACCGGGCGCTCCAGCGCCACGCCGCCCTCCAACTGCTGCACGAAGACGTTCAGCGCCCCGCCCTCGGCGTAGAGCTCCGACTGGGCGATGGCACTCTTGCGCGCCGGCACCGCCCCGTTGGCGTTGGTCATGTGGATGATCTCGGCCGGCGAGATCAGGAACTTGAGGAATTTCCAGGCCGCCTCGGGATTCTCGCAGTTGGTGGTGATGCCCCAGTTCCAGGAGCCCATGCCGGTGACGGCCTCGTCGCCCAGTTTGGGCATGGGGATCAGCACCAGGTCATCGCCCAGACCTTCGCTGTGCGGCCCCCACATCCAGTGGCCCACCCAGGAGAGCGCGGTGGTCTTCTTGCCGTAGAAGTCGTCGTCCCCGGCCGGCTCGGCGATGGCGTAGCCTTCCTCGAACAGGCTCTGGAACCACTCCATAGCCTCCACCGCTTCGGGGCCGTTGAGCACGCCCTCGGCGCTCTGATAGTCGCTGCGGTCGATCAGGTCGCCGCCGAAGGACTGCACGATGGGCGAGAAGCCATAGCTGAACCACTCGCCGGCGCCATAGTTCATCTTGAAGTCGATGGCATACTCGACGTCTTCCAGCGCCTGCAGCTTCTCCAACGCCTCCATGAACTCATCCTTGGTCCAGGCGTCGTCGATGCCCTCCGGGATGCGCACGCCGGCCTTCTCCAGGTAGGCCTTGTTGCCCCAGATGGCCAGGCCGGAGTCGAAGGTGCCCAGGCTGTAGAGCTTGCCCGCGTAGGTGCCCTGATTGATGATTGAGGGCAGGAAGTCGTTCTTCAGATCCTGGGGTACGAAGTCGTCGATGGGGCGCAGGTAGCCGGACCAGGCGTAGTTATACAGGAACGGGCCGTCGAAGTCGAGCAGACAGGGCAGGTCGCCGGCCAGCGCGGCCGAGTTGACCTGATCGTTGTAGGAGCCCTCCGGCAACTGCACCGCGTCGATGACGACGCCGTACTGCCGGGAGTTGAAGTCCTCGACCTGAGCGTCGAGCACCTCGCGCTCCTCGCCCTTGCCGGAATGGAACCAGACCTCGACGGTGACCGGCTCCTTGGCCTCCTCACCCGGCGCAGGATAACCCTGGTTGTCCTGGATGTCCTGGCCGATCTTCTGCACCGCCTTGTCGAGCTCCTCCTGGACGTCCGCGCCGGCGACGATGTTGTCGACCGCCTCGGCGAAGGCAGAGGTGATGGCCGGGTAGGCCGGGGTCACCGGGCGCTCCAGCGCCACGCCACCCTCCAACTGCTGCACGAAGACGTTCAGCGGTCCGCCCTCGGCGTAGAGCTCCGACTGGGCGATGGCGCTCTTGCGCGCCGGCACCGCCCCGTTGGCGTTGGTCATGCGCAGGATCTGGTCGGGCTCAATCAGATACTGCAAGAACTTCCAGGCCGCGTCGGGGTGCTCACAGGACGAGGTGATGCCCCAGTTCCAGGAGCCCATGCCGGTGACGGCCTCGTCGCCCAGCTTGGGCATGGGGATCAGCACCAGGTCATCGCCCAGACCTTCGCTGTGCGGCCCCCACATCCAGTGGCCCACCCAGGAGAGCGCGGTGGTCTTCTTGCCGTAGAAGTCGTCGTCCCCGGCCGGCTCGGCGATGGCGTAGCCTTCCTCGAACAGGCTCTGGAACCACTCCATAGCCTCCACCGCTTCGGGGCCGTTGAGCACGCCCTCGGCGCTCTGATAGTCGCTGCGGTCGATCAGGTCGCCGCCGAAGGACTGCACGATGGGCGAGAAGCCATAGCTGAACCACTCGCCGGCGCCATAGTTCATCTTGAAGTCGATGGCATACTCGACGTCTTCCAGCGCCTGCAGCTTCTCCAACGCCTCCATGAACTCATCCTTGGTCCAGGCGTCGTCGATGCCCTCCGGGATGCGCACGCCGGCCTTCTCCAGGTAGGCCTTGTTGCCCCAGATGGCCAGGCCGGAGTCGAAGGTGCCCAGGCTGTAGAGCTTGCCCGCGTAGGTGCCCTGATTGATGATCGAGGGCAGGAAGTCGTTCTTCAGGTCGTCAGAGACGTACTCGTCCATGGGTCGGAGATAGCCCGACCAGGCGTAGTTGTACAGGAACGGCCCATCGAAGTCGAGCAGACAGGGCAGGTCGCCGGCCAGCGCGGCAGAGTTGACCTGATCGTTGTAGGAACCCTCCGGCAACTGCACTGCCTCGATTTTTACGTCCTCCTGCATGGCATTGAAGTCCTCGACCTGGCCGTCGAGCACCTCACGCTCCTCGCCCTTGCCAGAGTGGAACCAGACCTCGACGGTGACCGGCTCCTTCTCAGGCGGCGCTTCGGTGGGCTCTTCAGCCGGTGCTTCGGTGGGTTCCTCGACCGGCGGTTCGGTGGGCTTGGGTCCACAGGCCACCACCAGGGTGCTGACGATGACCAATAGGCTCAAGAGTAACCAAAGTATTCGCTTCTTCATCTCACTTTCCTCCTGATGTTGTAATCTTACGTATCTTGCTTTACGAGTCGATTCTCTTCGAGTGGCAGTTATCTTCTTTTTCTGGGTCTCATCACCTCCTTGACTCAATCCATCTTAAGGTAGCTCGATGATTGTTTCGTGTTTTAGCGCGTTCAATCGTCGATAAAGACTGGCTCGATCGGGCATCCGGGCGATGGGGCCCACGGTGCTGATTTTGGCCTCGGCCACGATCTGCCCTACGTATGCCGCTTCGTGAGTGGGATAGCCATCCAGCAGGGCCATCAAAAAACCGGCCCAGAAGGCATCGCCGGCCCCGGTGACGTCGGCGACGTTTGCATCGCTTGGCCTGATGTGGTAGGACCGACCACCGCCGGTGACCAGCAAGACGCCTTCGGCCCCCATCGTCAGAGCCACGACCTCAGCCCCCCAGCTCAAGAAGCGCTCGGCGCAGGCATCGGGTGACAGATCGGGGCCGAAGAGTCGGGCGCAGTCGTCCAGGGAGGGCTTGGTGACGTCCACCCACTGATAGGCTTCCTCAAGTATGCCCTCGGCATCGGTTACGTCCGGCCAGATGCGTGGATGATAGTTGGGATCCAGGGAGACCAGGCAGTCATACTGCTGCGCTGACTTGAGCAACTGGAGGATAGTGCTCCGGGCCGGGTCACGGGACAACGCGAAGGCCGAGGTGTGCACCACGCGGCTGGCCTTGACCGCCTCCAGGTGTCTATCCTCGGGTCGGATGTGGGCATCGGCCCCCCGGTAGATGATGAAATCTGGGGTCTTCGTCTGGCGAGCGTTGACGGCGACGCTGGTAGGAGCTTTAGGGCTAACAGTCAAACAGTCGACGCCGATGCCAGACTGGCTCAACTGCTGGCGAACGTAGTTGCCAAACCCATCGGCCCCGATACATCCGATCACTGCTGCTCGGCCTCCCAACCGGTCCACATTCCACGCCACGTTGGCCACCTCGCCTCCCAGGAACCGGCCAAATTGTCCCGCTTCATCCAGGCTATGCACGATCTGGTCAGAGATGAGATCGACCAATATTTCACCGACACCGATGAGTTCATATTGAAGGTCAGTCATAATACTGCCTCTGGTGGAAGCGGCTACATTGCCCCAATCTATATGCGCCAGTCTTGTGAGAATTATCTCGGTGGCGCTGTTGTCCCGCGCTCCACGAGTTTGATGGGGAGCTTGCAGAGCGTCTCCGGGGAATCCCCCTGAATGAGCTGGAAAAGAAGATCGGTAGCTCGCCATCCAGACTCAAAAAGCGGTTGTTGAATGGTGGTCAAGTCGAGGTATTCGGCGATCTCAATGTCATCATACCCAACGACGGAGAGAGACCCTGGGATTGAGATGTCCCGCTCCCGGGCCGCCTCCAGGACGCCCATAGCCTGAATATCGCTAGAGGCGACGATAGCCGTGGGCGGCTCTTCCAAATCGAGAAGCTGGTGCGTTAGATCCCGGGCGATGTCCCGCCCATGTCCGCCCGTGACGTAATAATCAGTTCGCACGACGATCCTCTCTTCAGCCAGAGCCTTCTCATATCCTGTATGACGATGATGACTGGAGGTGAAGTTAAAGGGGTTGGGATAGGCATCTCCCACGAAGGCTATACGGTCGTGTCCTTGGTCCAGCAGATGTCGCGTGGCTAACCACCCACCTTTGACGTCGTCGACGACCACATAGCTCAGCCTGGGGTGACGGGCATCTATCAGCACAGTGGGCACGCCGGAGCTGAGAAATCGATCCACATCCTCATCGGAGGGGGAAAGGGAGATGATGATGAGACCATCGATCCGCTCTGGGCGGGAGATCCGTTGGAAGTAGTCATCGCGCTTGTCCACCGTCTCCACGTTGTAGATGATCAGGTCATACTCCGTCTCGGCAATGGCGGCCTCAATGCCACGAAGACGTTCGACGAAGGACGGGCGTGTGAAGAAAGGGACGATGACGGCCAGCGTGAGGGTCTTGCCAAGCGAGAGGCGACGGGCGGAGGGATTGGGCATATAGTCTAATGCCTCCATTGCCTCCAGCACTTTCTGACGAGTGGCCTCGCTGACCCGAGGGCTCTGGTTGATAACACGGGAGACGGTACCAATGCCGACCCCAGCTTCGCGAGCCACGTCCGAAATGGTGATGCTCATCTTTGCCTCCTTGGAACCGCTTCCATTATATCATGAAAGCGATTCCAAGTCAAGACATCTTTAGACCAGAGGCAAGAGCACTAGACAACCCAAAGCACGTACAAGGCAAACAACTACGCTGGATTCTCCCCATCGCAGGGCCAGAGAACGTCAAGGAGCCTATCCTGGTCAACGCTGCGATAGTGACCTGGATGTTCACCGCGTCGCAGGTCATCGCTCCGGCTCCTGTGTGATGGGAGGTCTTCAAGGGTATAGGAGTGCTGCGCTAAAACAAAACGGTTCCCTCGTCACCTTTGGACGGGAAAGCTTTCATTACCGTCAGCCTCTGCCTTCACTCCACCTCGTCTTGCAAAGTGACGAAACGGCGCATAAAGCTCGGCAAGCCATCGGCGTCGAGGAAAGCCTTGCTCGCGCCGCTCTGCAGGTGATCGATGCACCCACGCCAGTGCGGACCTTCAGCCGTCCACTCGTTCCAGAGGCGGACGACGAAGGTATTTGAGGGCGGGATTGAGGATAACTCGTCCATAGGTGCCTCCCTCATTCAGATCAGACGTTGGCGATTCGGAAGTGCCAGGGGCCTGAGGATCGCTCGCTCTCCTCAGGCCCCCGATTTTTCTGCGATGCAGCACGTCCCCGTGGCTGCTCAGCACCCAGCTTGATCCAACGCCTTACCTCAGAGGGAGCTGCTTATGAGCGCAGGACGATGGGCAAGTAGACCTCAAAGGGCGTGAACTCGACGGTGAGGGTATCCGTCCCGATGCCAGACGTGACGGTGACTTGGGCCGTGCCGGACGTCACCCCGGTCAGTGTGGCCGAGGCGTAACCGTCGGTCGTCGTCTTGGTGATCGTGTTGCTGGCAAAGGCCCCCTCCGGGCTGGTGGTGAAGGTCACTATTTGCCGCTGGGCCCGCCACCTTCCCACGGTGGACGACGCACAGTACTCCACTTGTCGCCGCCGTCGATGCTACGGGACGACGCCGAGTTGCTGCATCAGGCTCAGGGCGTCCATGTTGATCCACCATTTGACGGCCTTGCCTTCGACCACCTTCCAGATGTTGGCCATCCATCCGTCTCCCGGTACAGCCGCCGTGCCAGCGGAGCCACTGCCTCCCCTTGCCTAACCCTTAACCTCAACCCTTAACCTCAACACCCTCACTCGCTTTGCAGCGCGATCTCCACCTCCAGCGGTGAGGACTCGTTGCCGACCATGAGCCCATCTCCCACGGCGGGCTGGTAGCCCTCGGCCCACACGATGATGCTGTACGACTGGCCCCGTTCCAGTGGCAGCGGCAGCTCGAAGTAGCCGTTGGCGTCGGCCTCCGCCGCCGTATAGATGTCCGCCTCGTTGCCGTCCCAGGCATCAGCGGTGACGCCGGGCTTGAGCACCACATAGAAAGCACCGGGGATGCCGCGCCCGGTATCGGCGTCGAGGATGTATCCTTCGATGTGTAACCCTTCGGGCATAGGCGTGGGGGTCGGAGGAGGTGTGCCGGTGCCTATCACGGCCGAGGCCTGCTGCACCAACTGTCCCCCGACATATAACTCCAGGGTGTATTCACCGTCCGGGAACGCGTCACCGCCCGTGCGATAGATGGAGTCGTAGAAAGTGCCGCTCGCCCCCGACTGCCACGTCAGGTCGAAGGTGATCAACTCCTCGCCATTATAAAGCCACTTCTCCTCAAAGCTCAGTCCATCCTGCATGCCGCTGTAGTCGGTGAAGAAGAAGATCTCCTTCAAACCGGCCGGGAAGCTCGTGCCGGGATTCACGGGATTGCCCTGGGCGTCTGCGCCAGCGGCGAAGGTGATCGGGCCGAAAGCCTCCTGGGCCTGCGTGCCGGCGATGGTGAAATCGGACGCGGCGACCAGATTCCCCTCGACAAACAACTCCAGGCGGTAGGCGCCAGGGTCGAGCGGCGCCTCGGCGCTGAGAGAGACCCAAGCAAAGCCGCTTTCTCCCCCGCTCCAGGTCTCGGAATTGCTCGCCAAGGGCTCGCCTTCGTAGCTCCAGACGTGCCTCCAGGCCAGCCCGTCGCTCATACTCTCGAAATCAAAGAAAGCGTAGACGTCGGTGATGCCGGAGGGCAGCAGGTAGGTGGGATTGGTGGGCCGGTCGTCGGCCGTGACGCCCTCGGAGAAGATCAGATCGGTGAGCGTGGGGCCGGTGTCCGCGCCGCCGACGGAGATCGAGCCCTCGACCAGTATCTCCTCTTCGACGTACAGCTCGATGCGATAGACGCCGTCGTCCAGGCCGGCGGTGTTGTAGATGCTGGCCCACCAGCTTCCTTGATCCTCGCCCCGCCAGGTCTGAGGTGGCTGGCTAGCCCCCTCGATGAACTGGTCCTCGTAGTACCAGCGGGCCTCCCAGGTCAAGCCACTGGACATATTCTCATACTCCCAGAAGGCATAGATGTCGGTGACGCCGGATGGCAATTGGGAGACGATGCGCGTCGGCTGATCTTTATCGGTCACATCGGGGGCGAAGAGCAGGTCGAAGAAACGCGGCTCTCCGGAGGGCAGCTTCGAAGGCACCGGAGTCGGCTTGAGCGCGATGCCCGTGCGGGCAGCTTCTATGAGGGGGTCCGCCAGATTGACGGGACGCAGGGCGTTGATGAATCCGCCCACGGGGATGCAGTTGTCGTTCTCGTCGATCACCCCATCGCCGTTAGTGTCGGCCAGGTAGCGACAATCAGCGAAACGCTTCCCTCCGCCATAGCCCACTTGAGTAGGTATGCCGATGATCTGCCCCTTCGCGTTCGCCGCCAATCCGCCGCTGTTGCCGCCGGCGATGGTGGCGTCGGTCTTGATCCAGGCCCGCCCCTCCACGCCGCGCTCGCGCGTGAACCCACTCACCGATCCCTCGGTGAAGGTGATGGTCTCGCCGCCGATGGTAGGATAGCCCAGAATGCGCAGCAGATCGCCCAGCTCCAGCAGATCCGAATCTCCCGCCTGGACGTAGTCGAGATTCAACTGCTCCATATCTATGGGCCGTCCATCCAGGTCGCTGGTGATCTGGATCACGGCGAGATCGAGCTGAGGGTCTATGGCTCTGATCTCGGCCAGATACTTGGCCTCCGGCAGCTCGTCGGAGCGAACGGTGATAGCCACCCCCAGCGCGTCGGGCTGATGCTCTGGATCGGAGACGACGTGCGCGTTGGTCAGAATGAGGCCATCGGGGGAGATAATGCTGCCCGATCCGGTCCAGATGGGCTGAAGTCCCCTGCTTCCTTCCATCAGGGCCACGATCTGGACGGTGGAGCGGATCAAGTTCCGCCGAACCTGGCGGTCGCCCGTCTCGGGCGCGGGCTCCGTCTCCTCCTCCTGCTCCGGAAGAGGAGTCGCCTCCGGCGGGGCCTGGGTCGGCGGAACAGGGGTGATAGTGGGCATCTCATCGCCGCCTGAGATGTTGCAACTGAGCATGGCCAAAACGGCCAGGCCGATAAGCAGTAGTTGAAGCTTTCTGGACATTTGCTTTCTCATTTTGGCACCTCAGAACTCCAGGGACTTGACGAATGTCTGGAAATGGCGTTGGTAGGCTTCGAAGTCATCCGCGCCGGACAGCAGCGTGACGATGACGACGCGTCCGCCATCGCGCAGAGCCAGATCGGCCCCACGCACCACAACCGGCAGCCGGTCGACGTAAGGGTTAGTATCCGCGTGAACGTAGACGAAGGTGCGCTGAGTGGCTACCTCCCCGCTGACCAGCACCTGAGCGGTGTCAAGGGTCTGATAGGCGGCCGTCCGCTTGGCTCGCTCAAGCGCCAGTGCGTCCAGGGCCATCACGGCTTCCACCTCGGCTGCCAACGGGCGGCTGCGCAGCGCCAGCACAGGATCGAACTCTCCACCCAGAGGGTCGCGGGCACGCAGCAGGGGATCGTCGTCCATCTCCCGCACCCAGTTCGCGGGATAACGCCCGGTGATCCCGGCGTCATCCAACGTGAAAGGGGTAGTGCGGAATAACGTAGCCTCCCGCAGCACCCAACCCAGGATGAGAACGACCGCCACGAGAGCGACGACGGCCCAGTCGGCCCAGCGGTCGCGACGGTGGGTTGCTTGTATGGTCGTCATATCAATCTCCTCCTCACTCAACGTGTGTCCGCGCCGGCCAACGTCAGCCGGTTGGCCCGGCGGATCAGGTAGAACAACGCACCGAAGGTAACCAGAGCGACGACCGTGGCCAGTACCAGGCCCGGCCAGGGGTTGAATCCCCCTCCGGTCAGACGTAGGGCGGTGGTGGTCAGCTCGCCGCGCAGGTAGGTGAACAACCCGTTGGCAATCGCGGCCAAAGCGACGCCGCTGGGCAGCCACCACACCGGCTCGACCTCGAACTTGGCGCGTCCCAGGAAATAGCCGCTCAGGCCGGAGAAGCTGGCCTGGGCCAGCGTGGTGACGACGATGCGAATGACGCCAGCCTGCAGATTCACCCCGCCGCTGGCGACCACGTAGTGGAGATTGAGCATCGTGGCGTACCCCAACCCGGCGGCGGTGCCGTAGACGACGCCATCCACCCGTTCGTCGAACTCGGCTGTGGGGTAGACGGTATAGCGCACGGCGACGTACTTGAGGAACTCCTGGGTGAAGCCGATGACGAGAATGGAGCCTAGAAGATTGGCCCAGGGGCTGATGGGCAGCCAACGGCGCACCTCGAAGACGTCTCTCAGCAGTGGGATGCCGACCGCTTGGGCCAGCAGAGCTCCCAGAATGAAGACGGCGAAGACGTAGCCCTTCGGCTCGGGCTCCAGTCGATCCTGCTGATAGAAGAAGAACAACCAGATCAGGGCCGGGATCAGGGCCAGGACGAGCCCGGTCACTACCAACGGCCAACCGATCAGCGTTGGGTTGATGAGTGCCAACAACACCTCAACGATCAGCACAAAGGCCACCAGACCGAGTATATGAGCCAGACCGGCGCGCCATGCACTTGGCCGATCCTGGGCGACCTTGACGTAATGGCGCTCGCAGTATACACGTCCACCAAGCCTCCTGGCATCTGGGCCGACAGGTTGATGGCACACACAACAGATTTTCTCGTTCATAGTTTGCTCCTTCGTATTGTTAGTCACCGCCCCCGAATTCGTTCCATCCGACCGAATCGGCCCGCGGCCGTTCGGTCTTCCAATGTGCTCCTATTCTACTTATGAAAGGAAAGAAGTCAACAGGTTCTTGCTCGCCAAAGGTTAGACATTGTAGGACCCTGAAGTCGAGCAGTATAGCACACAGAGGGGAATTGTAAGAGGTAGTTTCCAGGGAAAGTTCAAGAGGCTCAAAATCGCTATATCCTGTCCAAAAGCGGAAATGGTTTTTGGAAGCGAGCATACACTCTGAGCATTCCCTGATTTCAACGGTTTCGTGCTCTGAAAGATCAGCTTGAAACGGACGTTTAGCGAG
>CAZANJ010000076.1:0-10146 GCA_964486415.1 uncultured Anaerolineales bacterium | reverse complement strand
TGGTATGATGACAGACAGGTCTTGATGGTAACAATCCATGAGCTAGAAGATTACCTCTCTGGAGCGGCGATAATAAAGCGTTTTTGCTTTCGTGCAAAAGTTATGTTAGGAGCAAAAAATGGCCTATTTTTCCCACGAAACTTATCTCTCACCCCTCACCTGGCGCTACGGCTCCGAGGAGATGCGGGCTATCTGGAGCGAGCGGCATAAACACCGGCTCTGGCGGCGTGTGTGGGTGGCATTGGCCTCCGCACAGCACCAGGCCGGGCTAGTCACCGCCGAGCAGTTGGCCGATCTACAGGCCCATCAGGATGACGTGGATCTGGAGCGTATCGCCGAGATCGAGTCTCAGATTCACCATGATCTGATGGCCGCTCTGCGCACATTCGCCGAGCAGTGCCCCATCGGCGGGCCAGTGCTCCATCTAGGCGCCACTAGCGCCGACATCCAGGACAACGCCGACGTGTTGCGCATCCGCGACGCGCTGGGCTTGCTGGTGGAGCGCACTGAGACGCTGCTATCCGACCTGAGCGAGCGCATCGAGGAGCATGCCGACAGGGTCTGCATGGGCTTCACCCACATTCAGCCGGCCGAGCCTACCACGGTCGGGTACCGTTTAGCCAGTTACGCCCAGGATCTGCTGGAGGATCATCACGAACTACAGCGCGTGCGGAAGCACATAATGGGCAAGGGGATCAAGGGCGCGGTTGGCAGCGCCGCCTCCTATGCGCAACTGCTGAAAGGCAGTGGGATGGCGCCAAGCGAGATGGAGCGCTTGGTGATGGAGGAACTGGGATTACGGGCCTTCACAATCGCCACGCAAGTCTACCCGCGCAAGCAGGACTACCGCGTGTTGACGGTGCTGGCCGGGCTGGCGGCCTCGCTCTATCGTTTCGCCTTCGACCTGCGCTTGCTGCAATCACCCCCCCTCGGCGAGTGGAGCGAGCCCTTCGGTGCGAAGCAAGTGGGATCATCCGCGATGCCCTTCAAGCGCAATCCGGTCAACGCGGAGAACGTGGATAGTCTGGCGCGTTACGTCGCCGCGTTGCCTCGTGTGGCATGGGATAACGCGGCTCATTCTTTGTTGGAGCGCACGCTGGACGATTCGGCCAACCGCCGTCTCATCCTGCCCGATGCGTTCCTGGCTTGCGATGAACTGCTACGCCGCGCCCACCGCATCCTGTGCGACCTGCGCATCTACGAGGGCGCAATTGAGCGCAACCTGGCAACTTACGGCGTCTTCGCTGCTACGGAGCGGCTGCTGATGGCATTGTCGCGAGAAGGGGCTGACCGTCAGGCGATGCACGAGTTGATTCGGGGGCATGGGATGATGGCCTGGGCAGCGGTGCAGCGCGGGAAGCCCAATCCTTTGGCCGAGCGGTTAGCTACAGATCCGGAGGTGCTGAGATACCTGTCCGCCGAGCGTGTGCGGGAGCTGATCGATGCCGGCGACCACATTGGCGACGCACCGGAACGTGCGCGAGGTATGGCGGCTGTGATACGCAAAGCCCTGAAATAGAAATGAGATTGACTTACACTCTTTCCTGTGTTACCATCCTGCCGATGACCTTCGAGAGTTATAGAAAAGGAATGGTATGATTGGCACAGGGACGCTTATCAACGTCGTTACAGTCCTAATCGGGGGAACGTTGGGAACCTTGCTCGGTGCCCGTTTCCCGGAGAAGATACGGGAAACGGTCATGCACGGACTGGGGCTATTGACGCTCGTCATCGGCGTGCATCTCTCGCTCGAAACGGAAAACATTCTCATCGTGCTGGGCAGCTTGCTCCTGGGAGGCATCGCGGGGGAGTTACTTGGCATCGAATGGGGCATCAATCAAATGGGGCGCTGGCTTGAGCGTAAGACTTCGCGGAACGACGAAGGGGCTGCTGATGCTGAAAATTCCCCGAAAGGCACACAAGACGGTAGCACACCCTTCAGCTACGCCTTCTTGACGGCCAGCCTGGTCTTCTGCGTGGGGCCGATGACGATTATCGGATCTATCCAGGATGGCCTTGCTGGCGATTACACGTTGCTGGCGATCAAATCAACGATGGACGGCTTCGCATCGCTGGCCTTCGCCTCCACGCTGGGGCCGGGGGTGATTTTCTCTGCGCTGACCGTGCTGATTTACCAGGGCGGGCTGACTTTGGGCGCTGGCTGGGCCGACGCGGTGCTAACCGACCCCATGGTCGCCGAGATGACGGCCACCGGCGGGGTGTTGATGTTGGCATTGGGATTGGGGCTGCTAAAGATCAAGGAGATCCGCACCGGCAACCTTTTGCCCGCTCTCGTTGTGGCGCCGATAATTGTCGCCGTGACCGAATGGGTCGGACGCTGATGCGACGGCCTGGAGTGCGATAATTTGACCGCTTGTATCAGTTAAGGTATAATCAATTTCCTATGTCTTGCAGATAGCGTCTATCTGAGGGTAGCGCCAGGCTCCCACGCTGACAGACGGTTGAGCGTGGGAGTATGTCTGTTGACTTGGTGAAAGGCCCGGCAACAGGTCGCTGACGGCAGATGGGCGTTTAAGTTGATGATTGAGTTAGGAGGAGGAATAATAAAATGCCAAAGCGAACATACCAGCCAAAAAAGCGCAAGCGCAAGCGCAAACACGGCTTCCGTGCCCGTAGTTCCACCAAGAGTGGAAGGCGTATCCTCAAGAGGCGACGGAAGAAAGGGCGGACGCAGTTGAGCGTGGGAAAGAGACAAGCCAAGAAGTGGAACTGGAAAGAGAGCTCTAATCGACCACGCCGACGCAAGTAGTTGAACCGTATCTGTTGGGGATTGCAAAGGAAATGCCCGCGCAAAGATGGAGCAAAAAGTTCGGCTACGAAGGACAAGCGACATTCGACATGTCTACAATAAAGGACAATCATGGGCGCACCCTTTGCTAGTGCTAATCGCACAGCCCAACGACCTGGGTTTCAGCCGTGTGGGGGTGACTGCCAGCCGCAGCGTGGGAAACGCGGTGCAGCGCAATCGCGCCAAGCGGCTACTGCGTGAGGCTGCGCGTCACCTCTATCCCCAATTCGAATCCAGGAGCTGGGATGTGATGTTAGTCGCTCGGCCCAGAATTACGCAGGTCAAAGAAATGCAAGTTGAAAAGGCACTTGCTTCCTTGCTGAAGCGATCCGGATTGAGCAAGTAAAACAACCACTTACCAATCTCTAGCCCCAATCGAGGCACAATTAACAGATGAAGCTGGTTCTCTTAAGTGTCATTCGCCTTTACCAAGTAACCCTCTCGCGTGTGCTTCCACCCACTTGTCGTTTCACTCCATCCTGTTCTCAATACGCCTATGAGGCTATCACACACTATGGCGCTTGGCGCGGAGGATGGATGGCCATCAAGCGGATTGCTCGCTGCCATCCCTTCAATCCAGGCGGTTATGATCCTGTCCCCGGCCTGGAAGGGGCGCCGGGGTGCGAAGTGGGCGGTGTGAGGTGTTGCAATGAATGAGCAAAGTCAAGAACAAATCGCGGAAATCTGGAAATTGTTCAAGGAAAATGCCGCGCAGATCAAGGCGATCGAGGCCCAGTTCAAGGAGACCGACGCTCGCCTGGACAGGCGGTTCAGGGAGACCGATACCCGGTTCAGGGAGACCGAAGCCCGATTTAGGGAGACCGATGCCCGCATGGATAAGCGATCTCAGGAGACAGAGAAGAGAATCCGAGAAGTCATCGGGATGTTTACCGGTCAATGGGGAAAAATGATCGAGGTATTGGTGGAACCAGAAGCGGTCGGGCTTTTCCAGGAACGCGGTATACCGGTCAAGCGAGTTTTCCGGAGGGCTGAGAGCCAGCTTAACGGCAGAAGTATGGAACTTGATCTGCTGCTGGAGAACGACGATATTGTGATGGTGGTAGAGGTCAAAAGCACGTTGCGAGTGGAAGATGTGCGTCACTTTCTGGACAAATTGAATTTGCTCCCCCTATTTTTCCCTCGTTACGCGGATTATCACATCTATGCCGCGGTCGCCGGTATGGATATTTTGGAGGGTGCAGATCGGTTTGCATATCGACAAGGGCTCTTCGTGTTGGGCTTCATCGGTGAGAGCATAGTCAAAATTTTGAATGATGCCTCATTTAGTCCCAGAGATTTTAGTGGCTTCTCTCAGAATGTGGAGGATGAGTAATTGAATAGATTTAGGATATATCGCCGGATCGCCTTTTTGGCGTTGATGGCGCTACTTTTGGGCTTGAGCGGCTGCGGGGGCGGTGCCAAAGCATCCAGTTGGCCGGGCCTGACGCTGGTCGAAGATAAACTTTATGTAGCCGACTTGCAGCAAGTGCGGGTTATGAACGCGGCTGACGGCGAATCCGTCTGGGCTTTTCCCAAAGGAGCAGAAAATAACGCACGAGGTGTTTTCTACGCGACACCCGCCGTGGGCGGAGGCCGCGTGTTCGTCGCCTCTGAGGTAACCTCCGGTGGCTTCATCAGCCAGCGCGAGAACATCGTCTGGGCATTGGAAGCGGATACCGGCAACTACAGATGGGAATTCAAAGGCGCGTCCGGTCAATACATTGAAGGCGGCGCGTTGAGTGAGGATAACACCACCTTCATCATCGGTAATGGCGATGGCAACGTCTACGCGCTGGACGCCGAGAGCGGCGATCTCAGATGGACCTTCGAGACGGGAGATCGCGTATGGGCCACGCCTCTCATCGTTGGGGATACTATTTACGTCGGATCGATGGATCATCACCTCTATGCACTGGACTTAGAGAGTGGTAAAGAGAACTGGTCCTTTGAGGCCAACGGTGCCTTCGCCGGAATGCCCGCGATGCGCAACGGTACACTTTACCTTGGCGCGTTCGACGACAAATTGTACGCCATCGACGCCGAGAGCGGTGAGGAAAATTGGCGTTTCGAGGGAGAAAATTGGTTCTGGGGCGGCCCAGCAGTTGATGAGGACACCCTTTACGCGACCGACGTGGACGGCAATGTCTACGCGCTGAAGGCCGACGACGGTGTTCAGCTCTGGCACCAGGAGCTAGGAGTGGCTGTGCGATCTGGCCCGACATTGGGCGAGGACGGGACGCGGTTATTCATCGGCACTCGAGATGGGACACTTTACGCGCTGGACATCGAAGACGGCTTCGTGATATGGACGGACCCCGGCACGCCCGGGACGGGTGAGGGCCGCGTGCTTTCACGCCCGGTCGTAAGTGATTCTTTGGTGTATAAGACCGTCATCTATGGGACGCATCGCATACGCGCCTTGCACGTAGAAAATGGGAGAGAAGCTTGGGCCTATCCACAAGTAGAAGAAAAAGAACAGGAAAAGTAGACTGTGTTTAATTTTATCGCTTATCCGCTAGCTAATTTGTTGTTGTTGTTCTATAACTTTCTGGGCCATCAGACCGTCGCAGCCATCGCCCTGTTGACTATCTTGATCCGGCTTCTCCTCCTGCCGCTTACGTTGGGGCAGCAGCGTTCGGCGCGCAAGATGCGAGAGTTACAACCGGAGATCGATAAGCTAAAGAAAAAATATGGAGACGATCAAGAAAAATTAGCCCAGGAACAGATGAAGCTCTGGAAAACGGCCGGCATCAACCCGGCTGGTGGTTGTCTGCCTATGTTGATCCAGTTGCCGATCTTGTTCGGACTATATCGGGCCATCACTTACTGTGTGCCCTCGACCCCCTTGCAGCTTTTCCAATTCTCCCAACACATCTACAAGGGACTGCCTGGAGTTGAGGGTCTGGTGCCGCTGGATAGCACCTTCCTGGGAATGGACCTGGGGCAGCCGCCCAGCCCGGCTTATTGGTGGTCCTACGCTTTGCCAGTCCTGGTACTCGCCACATCCTGGCTCCAGCAGAAATTACTGAGCCCTACCACGGCCACATCCGGAGATGGGCAATCGCAGTCCGAGATGATGACCCAGCAAATGCAGATCATGATGCCATTGATGTTCGGGATGATCTCCCTTCAATATGCGACCGGGCTTTCGATCTACTTCATCATCTCCAACTTGATCGGCCTGGCACAATATTACTTCTTCCCCAGGCAGGGGGATGAGCAAAACATCCCCCAGTCGCAGGTTAAAAAACGACCGAAGAATAGTTGACCCATACCGTTCACCCGAGGGCCTGGCAACGCTGAGTATCTAGCGCGCGCTGGGTTCCTATAAGTTTTTCTTGTGAAACGATTGTCGAGGAGTGTGTGGCAAAGATGGCAAGAACGGACCAAGTCATAGAAATGGCAGGTAAGGACGTAGAAGCGGCCATCGCTGCGGGATTGGCGCGCTTAGGCGTTGATCGTGAGGCAGTGGAAGTTGAAGTTCTGGACGAAGGCCGACAGGGAGTCTTTGGATTGGGAGCGCGAGCAGCTCGAGTGCGTTTGGAGGTTACCGCTCCTCCCAAAAAAGAAGCGCCGGTCAAGCCCTCTCCCCCACCCCAGGAGAAGGAAGAAATACCTCCCCCTCCCCCGCCTCCTTCTTCCCCTGAAGAGGAAACCGAAGAGCCTGAAGAGGTACTCGAAGAAGAAACAGAAGAGAAAATAGAAGAACCAAAAGAGCCCCTTGAGGAAAAACCTGAAGAGGCTCCTGAAGAGGCTCCCGAAGAGGCTCCTGAAGAGGAACCAGCGTTCGACTTGGAGGAAGAGACGGGAGCAGAGGAAACCGAAATCGTGCGAGGCGTGATAGAGGACCTGCTCTCACTGATGAGATTTGATAGAGCTCGTGTCGAAGTGGAACGGGCCGAGCCTGGGCCAAACGAGGAAAAAGTACCACCGTGGGTAGTCAGCGTGTATGGACATGGCACCGAGGCCCTGATCGGTCGCAACGCCGAGACGCTGGACGCGCTCCAGACCGTCGCGCGACTGATCGTCGGGCGCGAAATGAGATCCTGGGTCCATGTCGTGGTGGATGTGCAGGACTACAAGGCCAAGCGGGCCGAAAAGCTGCGGCATCGGGCGCACCGCTTGGCAGATCAAACAGTCGACACCGACCGCACCGTTGTGCTGGAGCCTATGCCACCCAACGAACGTCGGGTAATCCACGTCACCCTGTATGAAGACTCACGTGTGACCACTGAGAGCATCGGTGAGGGAAGTCGGCGGCGCGTCACCATCATACCCCAAGCTCGCTAATTGGGACAGTTGGCCATTGAACTGGACTACCTGGTCATCGGTCACGTGACGCACGACCTGGTAGATGGAGCCTACTCCGTCGGGGGGACAGTTTCTTACGCAGCTCGTACAGCGAGGGCCTGGGGATGCAGCGTCGGCATCATCACCAGCGCCGGTCCGAACTCAGACTGGCGCCGGGCGATAGGCGATGTAAGAGTGACCTGCTCCACCGCGTCTGATATTACCACTTTCGAGAACATTTACACCAGCGATGGGCGGTGCCAGATTCTGCAAGGGGTGGCAGAGCCTTTGACCTTGGAATCAGCACCAGCGAGTTGGAAAACGAGCCTCGTCCACATAGGGCCAGTGGCGCAGGAATGTGATCCTGCCTTGGTCAACGCGTTCGGTGATGCTTTCGTCGGCGTGACGCCGCAAGGATGGATGCGATCCTGGGATCGAGATGGCATAGTGGAGCGTTGCCAATGGGAGTGTGCGGACGAAATATTGACCCGCGCCGATGCCGTGGTGTTGAGCGATGAGGATGTGGGCGGCGAGGGAGAGCTGATCGCCCGATATGCTGCGCGGACTCGTTTGCTGGTGGTGACACATGGAGCGCGCGGATGCACGGTACACCTGGAAGGCGAGTCCTGCCATTTCCCCGCCCCGGTCACACCGGAGGTGGACTCCACCGGCGCAGGCGATATCTTCGCAGCGACCTTCTTCATATTTTTACAGCGCGGAGAAAATCAAGACACGGCTGCCAGGGCGGCTAACTGTGTCGCCTCCCACTCGGTGACGCGCGTGGGGTTATCGAGCACCCCTCTGCCCCAAGAAATCTCCCGCTGCGCTCAGAATCCACTCGCCCCACTCAGGGGCCCTTCGGCGAACAAAAATGGCGAAGATTATGCCAATTACCTACGCACTGGCTAATCAAAAGGGCGGGGTGGGAAAGACCACCACCGCAGTGAACCTGGGGGCCTACCTGGCGAACTGGGGCTACTCCACCCTGGTGGTTGACATCGACCCCCAGGCCAACGCTACCTCCTCTCTGGGACTGGACAAACACACGCTGTCAAGCTCCGTTTATGACGTGATGGTGCAGGACGTTCCAGCGGAGGAGGTCATTCTTCCCACCGATCAAGATGGCCGAGCCAAACTCGATCTGTTACCCTCCTCCCCAGACTTGGCCGGCGCGACGGTGGAGATGGTCAATCTGCCCCAACGTGAACGCCGTCTGCAACGAGCGTTGGAGGGGCTGGAGCGCGAGTATGATTACGTGTTGATCGATTGCCCTCCCAGCTTGGGCATCTTGACAGTGAATGGGCTAACGGCGGCCAGCGATGGGATCATCATCCCGGTGCAGTGTGAGTACCTGGCGCTGGAGGGGCTTTCGCAACTAGCGCGTGCCATCGGGCTTGTGCGTCGAGCGCTCAGGCCGGAATTGAAGCTTCGTGGCCTGGTGATGACGATGTACGACGCCCGTACCAACTTATCGCAGCAAGTTGTCGAGGAGACGCGGCGTTATTTCCCCAAGCGCGTCTTCGAAACGATCATCCCGCGCAACGTGCGCTTGAGCGAGGCGCCCAGCTACGGCGTGCCCATCCTGGCCCATGCTCCCAGCTCAACCGGGGCCAAGGCTTATGCCGAGCTGACGCGGGAATTGTTGTCCAGCGATGGCAAGCCCGTCGATCAATGGGCAAACGAATAAATGAACGAATGAGGGCCAAAAACCGAGGTGAAAGATGGCATCACGCAAAATCGGGTTGGGCAAAGGCTTAGGCTCCTTGATCCCCTCGGCCGAGGAAGAGGCCGAAGCCGCAGGTGTGCTGGAGGTTCCCCATGCTGCCGTCACGCCCAACCCTCACCAACCGCGCTCTTCGATCCGCGATCAGGACTTGGTGGAGTTGGCGGCCTCGATTGAAGAACACGGTATCATTCAACCCCTCGTAGTTACGAAGACCCTTGATGGATACCAGCTCATTGCCGGAGAAAGGCGCTGGCGTGCGGCGCGTGTGGCCGGGCTGTCGAAAGTACCGGTGCTGATCAAAGATGTGGCCCCCAGCGAGATGTTGGAGCTGGCACTGGTGGAAAACCTCCAACGCTCCGATTTGAATCCCCTGGAGGAGGCTGCGGCCTACCAGCAGTTAGTCGATGAATTCAAATTGACGCAGCGGGAAGTGGCGCGGCGGGTGGGCAAGAGCCGCGCGGCGGTCACCAACACGCTGCGATTGTTGAAGGCTGCCCCGTCCGTGCAAGAGGCACTATTGGCGGGCAAAATCAGCGAGGGACACGCCAGGGCTTTGTTAGGACTGGAGCAGGCCAAGGCCCAACAGTCCGCGCTCAAGATCGTCTTGAAGCGCGGGTTTAACGTGCGCCAGACGGAGAAGTTGGTGCGGCGTATGCTCGGTCGGCAGAAAGAAAAGCAGATCAAAAGCACACCATCGCCAGAGGTGCAGGAACTGGAAAGACAATTCCGCGAAGCTCTGAGCACGAAGGTGAGCCTCAAGCGCAAGGGAGACGGAGGACGCCTGGTGATCTATTTCTACTCCGAGGAGGAGTTGGAAGCTCTCTACGGGCACATCGTGGGAGATTTAGTGAACGGGGGGTTATGATGAACGAAAAGATTGCAGCAGCCATTCGTGAACGCGCGCCGGAAGGGAAGCTGAGTTGTGGGAATGCTTTCCGGGTCGCCGAGGCATTGAACGCGAAACCTTTGGCGGTGGGCGAGACGGCCAATCAGATGGACGTGCAGATCGTGCACTGTCAGCTTGGCCTGTTCGGTTACACAGATCAGGATGGTACCGTGAAGGCGGTGGAGGATGTGTCGCCGGATATGGAGCAAGCGATTCGAGAGGGCCTGGTGGTGGGACGCTTGCCTTGCGCCGTGGGCTGGGCCATCGCGGCTCGCTTCGGGATACCCAAGGCCCACGTGGCTAACGCCGCCGAGGCGCTGGGGATACCCATCGGGCAATGTCAGCTCGGCACGTTCTAGCGATCACTCTATTGGGCGAGAGTCGCAGATTGTGATATAGTACCTCTGCGAGAGTTACGAGTGCTCTGAGTTCTAA
>CAZANJ010000075.1:0-10149 GCA_964486415.1 uncultured Anaerolineales bacterium | reverse complement strand
GACAAAAAGTTAAATATACTAACGTGACGAGCTACACTTCCGGGACAATTGGCATGCGAAAAATACAACAAAGAGGTGCAACAGTGCAAGGAAACAGACAAAATTCCCTTAAATGGTACGGATGGCTTGGCCTCGGTATTGTGATCTTGGCCGAGATACTTCTCTTCGCTCGACAACCCTTCGTCGCTCAGTGGTTCACTCCCATCGTCTGGACTGGATATATACTCTTTGCCGATGGTGTGGCGCTGCGCCTGCGCGGGCATTCACTCCTTCACGATAGGCCGCGCGAGGCCCTGATGATGGTCTGGATATCCATCGGCTGCTGGTTGCTGTTCGAGATATACAACTTCCGCCTGCGCAATTGGTACTACGTAAGCGTGCCCAAGAATCCCCTCGTGAGGACTTTAGGTTATCTTTGGGCCTTCGCCACCATTATGCCGGGCATGTTCGAGACGGCCGATGTACTAGATGGGCTGGGCTTCTTGCACAATTTGGAGAGTAAGCCCCGCAAATTATCGCCAGCTTTCCTGGCCGCGATGTTTGTGGTAGGACTGGCCTTCGTGACAATCCCGCCCACGCTCCCTATCCCTATCGCCCGCTACACTTTTGGTTTCGTCTGGCTTGGATTTATCTTTTTGTTGGAGCCGATCAATATACAACTCGGTGTTGATTCGCCCCTGGATAAGTGGGGACAGGGAGATCCGCGCTCGGCTCTGCGGCTTCTGGCGGCGGGATTGATCGCCGGATTCCTGTGGGAGTTTTGGAATTTCTGGGCCACCGGCGGATGGCGCTACACGGTTCCCTGGCCGCTGGACTTCGGGCTCTACTACTTTCGCATGCCGGTGTTGGGCATGCTGGGCTTCCCCCCATTCGCTTGGGAAAGCTGGGCGATGTTTCAGTGGTTCAAACGAGCGCTGCGCGGGCACGTCTTATGGTAAAAAGCGCGTATCCAACTTGACAATGTATCGATGCTGTACGACGCCACCAAGTGCATCGGATGCAGGGCTTGCCAGAACGCTTGGAAGGACTGGAATGACAATTCGCCCGAGCCGGACCCCAGCGGGCTGTTTGACGCTCCTAAGGAACTCTCGGAGAATACCTGGACACTGATCCAGCTTTATGACGGAGGCGAAGAGAACTCCTTCGTCAAGCATGGGTGTATGCACTGCATAGAGCCAGCTTGCGCAGCCGCTTGCCCGGTCCACGCCTTGCAGAAGACGCCCGAAGGTCCAGTGACCTACGACCCCAAGCGATGTATCGGATGCCGCTATTGTATGGTGGCCTGTCCCTTCAACATCCCGCGTTTCGCATGGGATCAGACCTTCTCCGTGATCGCCAAATGCACCTTCTGCAAAGACAGGCTGGAGATGGGAGACGGGCCGGCATGTGTGGAAGCGTGTCCCACCGACGCCCTCGCCTGGGGGACCCGTGGCGATATGCTGGCCGAAGCTGAGCGTCGCTTGGCGGAAAATCCCGACAACTACGTCGATAAAATATACGGTCAACACGACGCCGGCGGCACATCGGTGCTTTATCTCTCCAGTGTGCCATTCGAAAAACTGGGACTGCCCGACCTCGGCGATGAACCGCTCCCTGAACTAAATGACAAGACCGGGCCCATCATCCTACCCAGCCTCTTCGTCGGTGGTGTGGCAGTCTTGGCAGGCGCCCACTATATGACCAAGGACAGAGCGGAGGAGTGAGATGGCGGCAATGACGCAGAAGAAAACAAATGCACCCATCGCCGCCTATGTGATCCTGGGCCTACTGACAGCACTAGGATTAGCTCTGGGAGTATATCGACTGGCGATTGGACTTGGATCGACGACTAACCTGAACGACTACTTCCCCTAGGGCCTGTGGATCGCCCTGGATGTCTTCATGATCCCAGCGGCCGGCGCGGCCTTTACCGTCTCGGCCATCGGCCATTTCTTTCACCGTCACGACTATCACAAGATCCTGCGCCCGGCCGTCCTGATCGGGTTTTTGGGCTACGTCTCCGTAGTACTCATTCTGATCCTGGACCTGGGACGCTGGCACCAGTTTTACAGCATCCTGCTCCCGGCCCGTATCAACCTTCACTCCTTCCTTGAGGAGGTAGCCTTGAGCGTGACGCTGTACACGATGGTGCTGATACTTGAGTTAGCGCCGACTATCCTGGAGAATCGGATTATTCATCTACCGCGTGACCGTGAGCTGGATCGGCCTGATGGCACCGGACTGGACGACCTACCCCACTGGATGGAGGTTACGAGCTCCGTGGGCATAGCAGCGGGTGCCATGTTAGCTTACATCATCATCGCCCGCGCATTCAACCTCTTCCCTGAAGAACACGCGCACGAAGTCAGTGCTTAATTTGATAAGAAACTAGGAGACGATCATGGCAAAAATCGTAATTGATCCAATAACCCGTATAGAGGGCCATCTGCGCATCGAGGTCGAAGTGGATGGAGGTGAGGTCACCGATGCCTGGGCTTCCAGCACGATGTTCCGTGGCATCGAGACGATCCTCCAGGGACGCGACCCGCGCGAGGCCTGGACTTTCACGCAGCGAATTTGTGGCGTCTGCACGACGGTTCACGCGATGGCATCGGTACGATCCGTCGAGGATGCGCTGGGCATCGAGGTACCCAACAACGCCCGCATCTTGCGCAATTTGGTGGCGGGAAGCCAGAACATCCAAGATCAGTGGATATGGTGCTGAACAAGCTCGACGCCGGGCCGGAAGCGCTCTTCTCCACGCTGGGCCGCACCGCAGCGCGTTGCATCGAGACCGTTCTCCTGGTCAACAAGATGGACGAATGGATCGATGAGCTGGCTGGAAGCATGGCGAGCGGCGACCTTGATATTCACGAGGGGACTTTGTGGGACCCGGATACTTGGCCGACCGAGGCCATGGGCGCTGGCATGCACGAGGCGCCCCGTGGAGCGCTAGGTCACTGGATCCACATCAAGGACAAGAAGACCCATAATTACCAGGCGGTAGTGCCGAGCACGTGGAACGCCGGGCCGCGCGACGCCAACGGCAAGCTGGGACCTTATGAAGCCTCTCTCATCAGCACCCCCATCGCCGACACAGAGAAGCCGGTGGAGGTGCTACGCACGATCCACTCCTTCGATCCCTGCATGGCCTGCGGCGTGCATGTCCTGAACGCCGACGGCGAGGAGATCGTTCAGGTGCAAGTGCAAGGTTCCGGTCATTGCTAATAACGCAGTAGGCCGGCGAGAAGCTCGCCAGCGCGGGCGCCCTGGCCGACTATGAACTGAATGGGAGGGGACACATTAGAAAGAGCATGTGTCCCTCCCGTTTTGCTCTTTGCCTTTTGTTGCGTTGGGGGATATAATTAGCTTGACTAGCGAAGGGAGTATCATCTAATGAAACGGTTGGGACCTCTGGTGCGCATCAAAACTGTAGAGCCCTTGAAGGAGTTTAAGGTAAGGCTGGAGTTTGAAGACGGCACGCAAAAAGTAGTTGACCTTGAACCATATCTAAGTGGCCCTATTTTCGAGCCAATACGAAATAATGCTTCTGTGTTTCGCTCAGTCAAAGTTGAGGGAGGCACAATTGCCTGGGACAATGGAGCTGACATAGACCCAGATGTTCTTTACTATGGCTTGACGCCGGCCTGGATGGAAGAACGAGAGCGTGTTCAAGAAAGGCATACACCAATAGCTCAGCCTTTGACAGCGCAAACAGTAGCATCATAGGAGTACCCCCTCTTACCGAGTGATGTAACTCGTGGATAAACAGATGTCAGATCAAAAGACAGTCAAAACAATCATCCTGGGGGTAGGCAATCTCCTTCTCTCCGATGAAGGGGCGGGGCTGCGCGTCGTGGAGCAGTTGGCTAAAACCTATCACTTGCCCGACAATGTTCAGACCCTAGATGGAGGCACGCTGGGGCTGGACCTGCTCCACTACCTGGAGGGGGAAGACGGACGCCCGGTGGATAACCTGCTGATCATCGACGCTGTGGAAATGGGAGAGGTGCCGGGCTCACTGTTGCGCATGGAGGGCGACGAGATTCCATCGGCCATGTCGGTCAAAATGCCCCCGCATCAGATCGGCATTCCCGATATGCTCTTCGCCGCCAAATTGAGAGACCTTTACCCACCCAATATAGTGCTTCTGGGCATACAACCCGCGAGCCTCGAAGTGGGCCTCACCCTTTCCCCCCGCGTGGAGGCCCGCATGGAAGAGTTAGTTTCAAAAGCTGTAGAGGAATTGACCCGCTGGGGACACCGCTTGAAGCCCCGCGTTGCTGAAGATGTACAAAAGGAGCTAGTTTAAGGATATGTGTCTAGGGATACCTGGAAAGATCATTGAGACAACGGACGGAGACGCACTGATGCGCATGGGCAAGGTGGACTTTGGCGGCATCATGCGCGAGGTCTGCCTGGCCTACGTGCCCGAAGCGGAGGTGGGCGACTACGTGATCGTCCACGTCGGGTTCGCCATCAGCCGCGTCGATGAAGAAGAAGCCCAACAGACCTTCCAACTGTTGGCGGAAGCCGGAATCTTGGAACAGGAGATGGAGACAAACTTGGGTAACGAAGCAAATCTATAACCGCTTTTCGCTACCCTACACAAGTTTTTAGAATCCCGAATTATGTCGAAAAATCGTCGGCTATGGAAAGCCGACCTACAAAACGAATCAAATGTAGGGCAGGTTTCCATACCTGCCGCACTTGTGTAGGGTAGCAAGTAACCGCTTCATTCGTAATTCATTCGCAATTCATTCATCACGTACCACTATCACCAACGCCTCCCCCGTGCTGCTATGCCCCCAATAAGCTGGCCCCGGGTAGCCAAGATGGACCTCATAGCTGACGGAAGCTGTGAGGTAAGCCTCGCCCACCTCCACCGCCTTTAGGACAAACTCAGCGCGATCAGATTCCCCCGGATCGACTGCCAGGTAATGTTCTACGCTGCCAGGATCGCGGCGCTCCAGCACCGACAGCTCTGGGAAAGGAGTGTTCCCAGCCTCCGGCGTATATTCCGGATCGGAGACCGGCGTGCCGGTGGGCGGCTTGTCCATTTCCCCGTCGGAAAACGGCTTAGAGCGCACGTGAAGCGTGTACTTCAACAAGCCGAGCATACCACACCCTTGATTGCGCAAGGTCGCCGTCACCGTGACGCTCTCACCGACTGCCAACGTGGCTCTCGGAGCCGAGAGGGTCAAGGATGCCGTATGGGTCTCACACTCAGATGTCGAGTTGGGAGAGGTGAGAGGGATAGACGTGCTCGTCCCATAGATCGCCTCTGGGGTGCTGGCCGAAGTGCAACTCAAGACGCTCAGCAAGACCGCGCCGATGGCAATAACCAAAACAGTGCTTGTATTCCTCAAGAAACATCCTCCCTCTATCAGTCCATCCACTAATATGATTTTTGACCATCAAAATCAGTAATAGCATCCCTAACCCGCTCCCGCTGGATCGCCAGATCCAGCAGCTTAGCAAGCCAAAACTCGCCTGCTTTTGGCCTGGATCTGGCGATCCAGGCCGAGCAAGGTAGAAGCGCTTCGGCGGTCTAATTACCGAACTTGCCGCTCGATTGTTTTTAGCACGCGCACGGTCGTGCCATAGCCAGGGACCGATTCCACCGTCAGCGTGCTGTCGATGAGCCGCACTCGCTCCTGCATACCGACCAGACCGAAGTGACCATCTGCGGTCAAGCCTTGGAAGTTTCGCGGCAAGATAAAACCGCACCCGTCATCCAGAACAGTCAGGATTAGAGTAGTTCCCTCCCAAACCAACTGAACGGTGACTTGATTGGCATCCGCATGGCGCGCCACATTGGTCAGTGCCTCTTGCACCACTCGATAGAAGCTGACGGCCACCTCGTCCGACAAAGAACGCAACTCGCCATCAGAGGGGAGCTCCAGGGAAACAGGTACACCGTGCCGATCCGACCATTCCTCTGCCAGGGCGCGGATAGCAGCCCCCAGACCCAGCGTATCCAACATCGGCGGACGCAATTCAGTGCAAACTCGTCGCAGATCGCTCAACAACTGCCGCACTTCGGAACGCACGGCTTGTAATTCCTCTGACAACGGCGTGTTCTCGCCATGGCCCGGAGATGCTTCGGTCTGAGACAAAAGTAGGCCCAACTGCAAATTAAGCCCCACCAGGAGCTGGATAGGGCCATCGTGTAAGTCACGGGCCACACGCGCTCTCTCCTCCTCGCGCGAACGGAGCAACTGGCGTTGAGCTTGGCGGATCTCGTCTAAACGCTGTCTCAACTCCTCTACCAGGAGCACATTGCCCAGGGCGACCTCGGCCTGGCGGGCCAGCGTCTTGAGAATACGCCGATCGGTGAGAGAGAAGTCATCACCGTCGCGACGCGGACCGACTTTCCAGACACCCCGCACCTGGTCACGAAAGGTAAATCGATAAACTGATGGATCAGTAGAATAATTGGATGTTGAAATGGCGAGTTGGTCAGGTTCGCCGATCCACAGCTCGGCCCCGCGCAAGTGCATAAGAGCCGGGGTCTGGTTGGTAAGCACTTCAATCAGCTGTTCTCGCTCCAAGGTGCGGGCCAAAGCATCACTGACGGTCTCCACTACCACGGGATAATCATACCAGCCGCCGTAGAAGAAGCGGTCCACCAGCCGCTGCGCTCGCGTACGTGCCCAGTCAAATCCAAGGCCAACCAGCAGCGTCAGCGCCGACACGACCAGAATCTGGGCCGCCACATCGTCGGGAAGGAAGCGGTAGAGCAACAAAAACGGCCCCAGGTAGAGCAGAAGGATGGTCACTGATAACAGCCCATAAACCAAGGCCCGATTGAGCAATTGGTCTATCTCAAAGAGACGGTGACGGATGATAGCAAGCAGATAACCAAACGGCGCTAGGATCATGAAAAAGCCTGCCGTCCACAAAGGAGGCCCCCAGGCCCAGCCCAATATGTGCGGCAAAATGTAGACCATAATGGTCGGTATTCCCGCCGCCAGATTACCAAAGAGAATCAGCCTCAACTGACGCCGTTTGTCAGGGGAAGCATATCGCACGTAGACATAGATCAGGAAACCACCGACGACCAGAAGCTCCAGCGCCGTGATAATCAGAAGCAGACGCGCCCCAAGGCCCTCCAACAACCATGTGCCAATGATGACAATCAGGGTAAGAGCGTAGGCGAACGTCAGGAACCAACGGCGGCGGCGCGTACGGTCCAAAAAAACGGGAAAGGTGACGGCATGATGAAGCAAGAGAGGGGTCGCCATCTGAAAACAGGCCCTACCCAGGGAAGTCATCCAAGGTCTAAGCGTACCTTCAGGATGAGCGAGGAGGAAAAGCGCCGCTATGGCCAGGACCTGCATCAAGAGGAAGAGAAGTCGCACGTCCTTTCGCCGAAAGCGGCGCCACAGCAAGACCGTCCCCACGCTCCAGAAGACCAATGAGGTCACTAGGCCACTTACCAGAGGCCAGCGATTGACCCTCACCAGCGGCACGACGGGCAACTCCAGGGCGAACCGTTTACCCCGACGCTCGACCTCAATATCATAGTTGTCCGGCAGCGGGGGACACCATTCTGCAAAAGGAGTTCCTTCCACTGAAAGGATAACATCGCCGGGCATCAAGCCGGCCCAGTCGGCGAAGCTGTGTTGTGCGACGTGAAGGACAAGCCCGCTCGACTCGTCCACGGTGAAGTCAATCGCAGGCGCGGTCCATTGGAAATAGACATCATAGCCCACCAGCGCAAGGGGAACCAATGCCAACAAAACAAACAAGGGCCGCAACCAACTTTGACGTGTCTCAGGAGTTGAATCACTTGGGGGCATCGGGGGAATTTTCCGATGTGACGTCTACCAGACCGTGGCGAATGGCATAAAGCGCCGCCTGGGTGCGGGAATCAACTCCCAGCTTGCTGTAGATGCTGCTGACGTGATTCTGGACAGTACGCTTGGTCACCACAAGCCTCTGGGCGATGGAGGCGTTGTCGAGGCCTATTGCCAGCAAGCAGAGCACTTCCGTCTCGCGCGGAGTGAGGGGAAAAGGTTGAGGCTCCTTCAAGGGAGGGGATTTGTCGAGGGCACGGCGCACAACCTGATCGGCCACAGATGGACTGAGCCAGGTTTCGCCTCTTGCGGCCGCTCGCACCGCGCCGACCAGTGTCTCCAGCGCCTCGTCCTTGAGCACATAGCCTGCTGCGCCATTTTCCAGCAACCCGAAGACAGTCTGACGGTCGTCGTGGACGGTCAACACAAGAATGGCTGTGTCGAAATCCTGAGCGCATAAGCGCAGCGTCACCTCCAGACCGTCTAAATCCGGCAAATTGACGTCGAGTAACAACACATCGGGATGATGCTGAGATACAAGACGCAGTGCATCGGCGCCAGTGGCGCCTCCAGCCACGACGGCAATATCCTCCGCTGCGTCCAGCACAGTGCGCATACCGGCGCGGACAACGGGATGGTCATCTATGATAACGACTTTGGTAATTGGATTGATCATCGGTAGATGAGTATAACGAGCGGCACCTTGTCATACCGTTATGAACTCAACCCACTCAGACGAGTGAGGAAATCCGCATGTTCCGATGAGGCCAGTCCCTGTTGCAACACATCCAGTATCGCCGCCAGGTCGCCGGCCCAGAAGGCAGATAGAAGGAGCCAAAGTCCGGGGAAGATCTCGCTGCGTATCACGCCATCCTCATCCGGCGCGAGCGCATCGTATTCTCCCTCGCGCAGGACGAACCAATCTATGCGCCGCTCATACATCTGCACGACCAGGTACTCTTGCACCCCGCTGCGTGCGTAGAGGCGGCGCTTGACGTGCAGATCGTAAGAAGCGCTGCTGGCGGCGATCTCGACGATCAACTCCGGCGGGCCTTCCAGGTAGCCATCCCTCGCGAGACGCGAACGCCCCCCATGCTCAGGTTCCAGGCGCAATAGCACGTCAGGCTGCACCTCGTTCTTAATATCCAGCCGGGTGGTTGTGTTATCACTGCCCCGCAATATACCAGGAGTGGCAGCGCAATATACGCCTAGCCACGTGATGACGTTGAAATGGGGATTGCCATGCTCCTCAAAACGTGTTGGTGTTGGCACGTAAACTACTCCTTCGATGAGCTCAGCCTTTTTGATCTCCGGGTGGGCGTGGTAGCGCCGCTCAAACTCGGCGCGGGACAGATGGTCGCCGGGTTCCAGGGGAGGGGGCTCCGCTTGACGATGCTCCAGTTGAACTCGCGGCGTCGGCTGGGGCCATAGCCAGGGTTGATGCCGGGTGTAGGTTTGGACACTGGGGATATCCATCTCAAAGCCTCCTATCGCCTAGGGGAACAGTAGCAGCTTTACCAATACTCAACGTATGGTAGCTTCCGGGATGGAATTTGTCAAGCCCACCCATATTCTACCCGTCCACGTCTCGATCAAGAACGGCGAACAGGCTCAGATCTCCTTCGCGACCGCCAGCGCGGAAGGTCTCGCGCAAAAGTAAGCCACTCGCGGCCGCCAAGCGCTCCACCTCGGCCTCATCCACCATATGGCAGTAGCGCAGCCCTCGACCGCCCCGCTTCCAATCCAGCAGATAATCGCCCGGCTCCAGGTTCTCCTCCTCGATTTCCACCTCCGTCCAAGGCACGATTTTGCGACGGATGCGCTCACTGCTGAGGAAACGCCAGGTAGAAATGATCACACAGCCATCAAGTGTCAACAGATCGACTAGGTCGCGCAGGATACGCGCCCGAAGCCCGGAACTGGGGATATGATGGAGCACGGCCAGCAGGACGACGCAATCGAAAGAGGCATTGGGAAACCCCGATGTCCATCCGGGATGAGCCACATCGGCCACGTGGAAGGATGCAGAGATTTCCGACAGGCACCCCAATTGAGCGCGAGCTACCTGGATCAGCGCTGGCACCGCGTCCAGGCCAACATAGGTGGAGCCGGGCCGTTCTTGGTCGAGAAGCAAAGCCAAGCGACCATTGCCACAACCCACGTCCAAAATACAACCCCGTCGCGGCAGATGCGGGAGGATGGCCGTCAAAGCCGGATCGGAAATGGAACGAGTGGCAGCGAAGTGCTCGGCAAAAGTAGCGTAAAAATCTCGGTTCAAAGCAAGCAGCTTATCAATCGTTTCTTTTCTCATCGCAGGGATTATAACCTCTAGGGCATATAAGACAACCACAAGTGCAGCTGGAAAATC
>CAZANJ010000074.1:0-10214 GCA_964486415.1 uncultured Anaerolineales bacterium | reverse complement strand
CATACCCGCCGCCTTGGGGTTGATGGACTCACCCAATGCCACAGAAAGCCTCTGGAGGGCCTTGGAATCGCTTCGAATCCCCGATTTGTATGAAGACTTGCTATGTTGCTCACTTGCCTGTATAGTTTACTTATCAGTCGGTCTCCCGTGAGCCTGTTGTAATTAGCAAGAGACTCTCAGCGATGCAAATGGGCTTTAAGTTGGGACGCTAGCTGGATTTGAAGGAGGAAAATGCGTGTAATTACGGGTAAAGCGAAGGGACATCGACTGAGGTCGGTCCCTGGGGGAGGAACTCGGCCCATCACAGACCGAGCAAAGGAATCGCTATTCAACATCGTCAGCGGCTACATCGTGGGATCTCGTTTTCTGGATCTGTTCGCTGGCACCGGCGGGGTGGGCATCGAAGCTTTGAGCCGAGGAGCGCAGGAAGCAGTCTTCGTGGAATTGGCACAGGATGCGTTGCATACAATCCACCAGAATCTGGAGCATACACAACTGGAAGATGGCGCCATTGTGGTGAGGGCCAATGTGTTCGAGTTCTTGCTGCGGGACCCAGACCCCTTCGATTTCGTCTACGTCGCGCCGCCGCAATATAAAGGGTTGTGGATAAGGACCCTGCACATTTTGGATGAACGAACTGGCTGGCTGTTCGATGATGGCTGGGTGATCGTCCAGATCGACCCGGATGAGTATGAGAAGCAGGAACTTAAGAACCTGGTGCTTTTCGACCAGCGATCCTATGGTGGGGTGATGCTCTGCTTCTATGCCCCTGAACCCGCTCAGGAATAGGGGCCAACAGACACAAGAAAAAAGCCAGTCGTTATTAGACGACTGGCTTTCTCTCATTTAAGCTAGGGCTAAGTTCAATACGGTTTACAGGAACTCAGCTACCTAGTAAGGCATCCCGCCGCCGGGCATTCCCGCTCCAGGTCCACCTGGAGGCGATTTTTCCTCTTCGGGAATGTCGGTGATCAGGGCCTCCGTGGAGAGCACCATAGCCGCGATAGAAGCAGCGTTCTGTAGCGCGCCCTTGGTAACCTTGGCGGGGTCGATGATACCGCGCTCGACCATATCCACGAAGTCGTTCTGCAACACATCGTAGCCGATGCGCAGGTTGTCCTGTTCTTTTTGCTGGCGTCGCACGGTGTCGAGAATGACAGCGCCATCCTCGCCCGCGTTTTGGGCGATCTTTCGCACTGGCATTTCTAGCGCTGTGCGCAAAATTTTGACGCCGGTCTGCTCATCCGGATAGGTCATCTTGACCTCCTCGAGCTTGGAGATGGCATTGATCAATGCCACGCCGCCTCCGGGCACAATACCCTCTTCGACCGCTGCGCGGGTGGCCGATAGCGCATCCTCGACGCGGTGCTTCTTTTCCTTCAACTCTGTCTCGGTAGCCGCGCCGACGCGGATGATGGCGACGCCGCCAGCCAGCTTGGCCAAGCGCTCTTGCAGCTTCTCGCGGTCATAATCGGAGGTCGACTTTTCGATCTCGACCTTGATGCGCTCCATGCGGCCTAGGATGTCACTTTCGGATCCATACCCGCCGACTACGGTGGTCTCATCCTTGGTGGAGATGATCTTCTCGGCCCGACCAAGGTCATCGATCGTGGTGTTCTCGAGCGTGCGGCCCTCTTCCTCCGTGATGACGTGCCCACCGGTGAGAGTGGCGAGGTCCTGCAACATAGCCTTGCGGCGGTCGCCAAAACCGGGCGCCTTTACGGCCAAGCAGTTGAGCATACCGCGCAACTTGTTCAATACCAACGTGGCCAACGCCTCGCCGTCGATGTCCTCGGCGATCACGACCAGATCACGATTGCCTTTCTGGACCAATTTCTCCAGGATGGGCACCATGTCCTGAGCGGCTGAGATCTTGTCGTCGTGAATTAGAATGTAGGGCTCCTCGATCACGGATTCCATCGATTCCTGGTCGGAGATGAAGTAGGGGGAGAGGTAGCCACGGTCGAATTGCATACCCTCGACATACTCAATCTCGAATTCCAGCCCCTTGCTTTCCTCGACGGTGATGACGCCATCCTTGCCGACCTTATCCATCACCTCAGCGATTACCTCACCGATCTCCCGATCTTGTGCGGAAATAGCGGCAACGTTAGCGATCTCCTTCTTGGTAGTCAATGCAATCGATTGGCTGGTGATAGCCTGGGAGATAGCTTCGGCGCCGGTCAAAATGCCGCGCTTGAGCAGCATAGGATTGGCTCCGGCGGCTACATTCTTCATTCCCTCGGTGATGATGGAGTGAGAGAGCAGCGTGGCGGTTGTGGTGCCATCGCCGGCAATATCGTTCGTCTTGGTGGCCGCTTCCTTCAAAAGCTGAGCGCCCATATTCTCGAAGGGCTTCTCAAGCTCAATTTCCTTAGCCACTGTCACCCCGTCGTGGGTGATAGTGGGAGCGCCCCACTGCTTATCGAGCGCGACATTGCGCCCCTTGGGGCCCAATGTGGTTACAACAGCGTTTGCGACTTTATCAATCCCGCGTTTGAGAGAACGTCGGGCATCTTCACTAAAAACTAATTGCTTGGCCATATTTTTCCTCCTTAAAAATTAACTTGCTTTTTAGGGCCTAATCCAGTTACCTTGCACATTGAGCAAAGATTGGGCAAAAGTGAGGCCCTTTTTGGTTCCAGTTCCGCCAGTTAGGTTACTTTAGCTTGGCAAGAACGTCGCTTTCCCTCAAAATAAGAATGTCTTGACCGTCATCTGTCTTGAATCCGGTGCCCGCGTATTTAGCGAAGATAACCGTGTCATTGGCCTCGACATCCATTGGAATATATTCGCCGTCTTCATCGCGCCGACCAGGTCCCACGGCGAGCACTTTTCCCTGTTGAGGTTTCTCTTTAGCCGTATCGGGTAGAACCAGCTCTCCCCCGGCGAAAGTTTCCACTTCCTTCTCAATTGGAGAGACGATCAGTCGGTCACCTAATGGTTGGATGTTCATGGACATTTGCCACCTCCTAGTTAGTATGTAAACGTGAGTTGTACTTGTTTTATGCGTTTTAGCACTCACTGCTTGAGAGTGCTAACACGGGCATAATCATACCATAAAAATTACGCTTGTCAAGACATTTCATAGGGGTTTTGACAAAATGTGAGGGTGAGAGATAAGACTTCATCCTACATTGTGGTATTTCAACAAGAAAGCCCGCTGTGAGTTATCACAGCGGGCTTGAAGCTCCTTGTTCGCGAATAATCAGACGACTTTGATAGATGTCCGGATCTCCCTCAGCTTTGTCCTGATCTTCATGTCGGCTTCCATTATATCAATGTTTTGTGCCGCTGCGATCTCTCCGGAGAGGAACCCGATGCCCTCTTCATAGACGCGTTTGCCACGAGTCGTCAGATGATCTTTTTTCTGCTGACGCCAAGTAAGGTCTCGTACCACCTCAGCCACTTGGAGCACATCCCCGGCATGTAGCTTTTCCTTCAGGAACTTGTAGCGGGTCTTGTGATTAGAGGGTAATTTATCGGGAGAGGAAAACAACACCTGCCAGATTTGCTCTACCTGGGATTTTGGGATGGCATAACGTATACCTATCGAATCTGCTTCCTCGACCGGAACTCTGAGGCTGATGCTGGGGTCTTGGCCCAAAAGCTTGATTTTATAGTACAAGCTGCTGTCTCCACGCCAAGGTCTTTCTTCGATGTCTGTCACCACACCGGCGCCACGAATTGGATGGACAATTGCATCGCCTCTCTCGAACATAATCATTTTCCTCCTAACTTGCTGAACTATGTCTCTTGTCTAAAGAGACCGGGTTATTTCAAGGTGTCGCTCCATGTAGTTATAGGCGTTGGCTCCGGTTGGATGAAGAACTCCTGATCAGGCGCGTATTGAACTCAAGCTCTTTCGCATCGGTCAAACACTGTCGGCAAACAGTGGTTCTCTTGAGCGTTGTTAGGTCAAAGTCCTAACCGTGACCTGTGGAATTATCTCTTGTCGGTTATGAAGTTGGCTTACGCCCAATTTCACTTGATGCCAGCCGGTAGCCTGTGACTTCAGTCGCCCGGCGATTTTATGCTGCATTCCACACAAGAGCGAAAGTGATTAGTCTGGTGCACGAGAAGGGGATGAGTAGACGTGATCAAGGTGCCGCTAGAAATCGCGGGTGCACGCTAAAAGCTTGCCGCTTCCCGGCGCACATTATGGGTAAATGTGCATTCTATTTAGTTTGTTCTGGGAGATTAACATCGGCGCTTTGGAGATACCGGTGTGGTAGGAAAGTATCAAGTAAGCTTTGCCGCCGTCCAACAGTTGGTGTGGAAGGCCGTGAGGTTTATGAGTTTTGGTAATGGCAGAAATCTATGTCAAAACCAACACAAGTCGATTGATTAGAGCTTTTGTGTCCTAGGTCCTTGACGGCAAAATCCTAAAATCTCCCTTTCAGCGATGATCTAGGAATGGAGTACGACTACGTGCATGGCCCTTGGGCCCTTGTCCGCTTCCTCGACTCCGAACTCTACCGTGTCTCCTCTTCGTAACCAGTAAGCGTCTGTTCTATCGCGGAAATCGTTCATGTGCACGAAGACATCAGGCTTTCCGTCGTTGCGTCGGATGAACCCATAGCGCTTCTGGTGGTCGAACCACTTGATATGTCCAGTCACTCGATCGTTTTCACTCATTTATTAACTCCTCCTGTTCAACTTTGCGAAAACTTTAACTTCTCTGATACTAGTTCTGCTTTATCGTTGTGATCTGCCTTGTTATTTCTTTTTACTGCTTGCGTCTTATTCTTCGTTTCCAGCTTCCTCTGCAACAGGGACGATTTTAACTTCGCCGTCGCTAACGACGATATGCTCATAGGTCGCGAGTGGGTTAGGATCACTCGGTGCGCCTGGATAATCTATGGCGAACACCAGCATATCTTCCGAGGATGGTTCCTGCCCACGCAGCAACCGCTCGCTAATAGCCCGCGCTCCCAAGCCTGCGACCATATCGCGTCGATCCTCAACCGCAGCTCCCAGATTCATCTGCATCAATCGAAACAAGGGGGATAAAAACACCGGCACTTGCCAGCTTTCGCCATCTTTTTCGCGAATAACGTCAAATAGGGCTACGTCATCTATCCCCTCCGTCGTCATCCTTGTTTCACGCAGCTTGACATGATAGGAACACATACTCACTCCTCGACAATTTCCACATTCAGCGCTTCGGGCCCTTTAGGAGAATAATGCAGGTGAAACCAGGCCGTCTGTCCATTCTGCGGATGGGCCTCCATATCTCCAAAGAGCTGCTGTTGGTGAAAGAAAATCTCCTCTCCCTCACCGGTGATGATGAAACCATAATGCCGACGTTGGCTGAACCATTTCACTTCCCCGCGTTGTTTGGGCAATGGCCCAATCTTCCGAAAGCAGGTCGGGCAGAGCATCGGCTTTATAACCCTTCTCCCTCGCCTTGTCAGGAACCTGCGATAGGTGTCGGTTAACACAAAACCACGTCCGCACTTTTGACACACTGCTAATTGGAGTTGGTTTTGCATACTTCTTCTCCATTACAAATCTCTTGTGCCGGTATTAGCTCTTGTGGGTTCTTTGGCTGACACATCTTTTAGACTGAGTGCAATGCGGCGTTGTCTCGGATCGATCTCCAATACGCGCACCTGTATTTTCCCGTTGGGCTTTAACTCCGCGCACGTACCATCCCCGCCGGGCATTTCGGATTTGTGAAGCAGACCTTCGACGCCTTCTCCTATGTCCACAAACGCGCCAAACTCCACAACTTTCGTCACAGTGCCTTCGATGATCTGATCCGTTTCCAGACTCTCGGTCACAACAGGCCATGGATCGGGCAATAAGCGTTTGCGGCTTAAAGCGATCCGTTCCCGCTCCTTATCCACGCTCAGCACCTGGACCTTCATCTCCTCGCCCACCTTCAGTACATCTCCGGGGTGATCGATGTGTCGCCAATCCAGCTCAGAGATATGGATCAGCCCGTCCACTCCGCCCAGGTCTACGAAGACGCCAAAGTTTACCACATTGCTAACCACGCCGTCGCGTACATCGCCTTCTTCCATACCTTCGAGCAAGCGCTGGCGCTTATGGCGTCCGGCGGCGCGCTCTGATAGGACGAAGCGATGATTTTGTCGGTTAGCCTCAATCACCGTCAGCGATAGTGTTTGTCCAATCAGCTTCGATTTCGCTTCTTCCAGCCGGTCCCGAGATAAACCCTGTCTTATTGAAGTCAGATGGGAATTCGGTACAAATCCACGTAGATGCCCAAAAGCTACCAGAACGCCGCCTTGGTTGATGTCGACCACTTCGGCGTCGCTCATTTCGCCGCTCTCCAGCATCTCCCTCGCTTCTTTCCAATCCCACTCTTCTAAACCCTGTTTCAACGAGACGGTGATTCCGTCCCCACGGTCGAGCACTTCTGTGACGCAGACCGGGACCTGAACCCCCGCTTGTAAGCTTTCGCGGTACTTTTGATCCAACTTATCCAGGTCCTGGCGCGGGATCACACCGTCTCGCTTGAATCCCAGGTCGACGAATATCTCGTTTTTCCTGACAGAGAGGATAACGGCTTCGCGGAACTCACCACGTTTGGGCCGGACGTAATCGTAGCTTTCCTCGATCAGGGCCGAAAATTGTTGTTGTGTGTCAGCACGTCCTTGATTCATCAGGGTTTATCTGCCGAATCTTTGTTCTTCTTTCTGCTGTCGTTTGCGCTCTCGTCGAGCAGCCTTGCGGCGAGCTATGCGTCGCTGTTCGCTCTTGGAGACGAAGTAGCGCTTCTTTTTAACCGTGCTCATAATACGCGATCGCGCTACTTTCTTGCGAAAGCGCTTGAGCAAGCTGTGCTGTGATTCCCCCGCTCGTAGTTCAACTTTAGTCAACTTCTGTTCACCTCCTTTGTTTGAGTATTATTCTCTAGCTTTTATTCGCTTGTGCGCACCGGATGCAGAATTCGGCACCCGGTAACACGGCCAATCGATCCGGATCTATAGGCTTGCCACATTGCTTACAGGTGCCATATGTCCCCCGATCAATCTGTTCTATCGAACGTTCTAGACTCGCTGCTCGCTTTTTCAACCTCTCCAGCATAGCCTGGTCGAGTTCCCAGCGCGTGATGGCCGGGTCTCCTTTTCCCAGCCCGTAATCGGGCTGTTCCGCGGTAGCCGCTTCCAGGGCCGCGATTTGACCTTGCAAACCTCTTAGTTCATGCTGAAGTGCGTTTATCCCGTCCCGCGTTTTAGCCATTTCTATAACTCTACCTACAACGGCTTGGCATAAACGACGAGGACTTGGTTAGCCGTTACCGTGTATCTCGGTTCGGCGTAAACCAAGTCCACAATGGTTTTTATACCAAGCTTTTGTCAATGTCTATTTATTCCCCCTTGGCCTGCTCGACCTCAAGGGTTAGACTATGCTTAGTATAATTCGCGTCTGAAGTTCGGAGATTGTAACCGAATATGGTGGCTCAGTTGGTTTTTTCCCAGAAACCTGTTTCTCTTTAAGCTCAGTGACACAAACCAGGTTTCTCACCTGTCAAATCCATTGAGCGGACAGATTATTAACTGAGTTCGCCAAATCTTCTGACTAAGCGGTGAAGCTTAGTACATCCGTCATACCGATGACGGAACGCCGACTTCGTGTTTAGCCCTTGCCGTCCCTGTGGTTATGATTCTCTCACAGTGGGCGGAGCGAGATAGCGAATGGTTACGCCGATTATCGTATGTTTCAACATACGCTATGAAAGGTTCTATAACATTATAACATAACTCATAAGCTCTGACAATTGATTTTTGAGATTTCTCTGCGTCCGTCGGGCCGAGGCATGCGCTATTTTGAGCCGCTCATAGAAGGTCTTTGACCGCCTGGGCGACGGAGTGGGGGATTTTAGGAACCGCATCGATCTCAGCTACGCTGGCCGCGCGGATGGCATCGAGGGACCCGAAGGCCTTGAGGAGCGCCTTGCGCCGCGCTGGCCCCACGCCGGGGATGCTCTCCAGCCGCGATGCAAGCCCGGCCTTGCGCCGGCGGGCGCGGTGATGGGTGATGGCAAAACGATGGGCCTCGTCTCGCACGCGCTGCACCAGGAAGAGCCCCTGCGAGCGGCGCGGAAGCATTACTGACTTATCGTGCCCCGGCAGGAAAAGTTCCTCGCGCCGCTTCGCCAGCCCCGCTACCGGCACGCTGTCGAACAGATCAAATTCTTTCAACACTTCCACGGCCACCTCTAATTGCCCCTTTCCTCCATCCACAAGTAACAAGTCAGGCAATTTGCCCCAGCCCTTGAGATCACGGGTGCCCAGCGTATCCTCCGATTGGACGATTTGCCAGCGCCGGAAGCGCCGCTGTAGCACCTCCCGCATGCTGGCGTAATCATCCGACCCATATTGTGGTCGCTCGCCGCGCACTTTGAAGCGCCGATACAGTGATTTGCGCGGCACGCCATGCACGAATACCACCATGCTGCCGACGGTCTCCGCGCCCTGCAGTGTGGAGATGTCATAACACTCGATGCGGCCCGGCGCTCTGGGCAGCTCCAGCGCTTCCTCCAGCTCGGCCAGAGCTTGCTCTTGCTTGTGCGCATCGGCCTGCCATTGTGCTCGCAGCGCCGCCAGCGTCTCCGCGGCATTCTCGGCCGCCATCGCCACCAACTCCCTCTTCTTCCCCCGCCTTGGCACCTTGAGCGTCACCTTGGCGCCGCGCTTGCGCTTCAGCCAACGCTCGATGATCAGCGCCTCGTCGATCTGCTCCGGCAGCAGCACCTCCGGCGGGACATATGCGGCCTCCTCATAAAACTGCTTCAGGAAGGCCGCCATCACCTCCCGGTCCTCCTCATCCTGGGCGCCCTCCAGCACGAAGTACTCCCGCCCCAGCAGCTTTCCGCCACGAATGAAGAAGACCTGCACACAGGCGTCATCCTCGTCGCGGGCGAAAGCGATCACATCCTGGTCGGCGCCGGCCGTCGAGATGATCTTCTGCCGCTCGACCACGCTCTGCACCGCTTGCAGTTGATCGCGCAGCGAGGCGGCCTGCTCGAACTCCCACCGATCTGAGGCCGCCTGCATGCGTTTCTCCAGGTCGGCGATCACCTCTTCGCTGTGTCCCTCCAGGAAGCGGATCAGCCCCCGGATCATGGCCCGATATTCCTCCTTGGTGACCGCGCCGATGCAAGGTCCCAGACAGCGCTTGATCTCATAGTAAAGGCAGGGGCGCTCATCCTCCCCGCTGATCCTGCGATTACAGGTCAGGTAGGGGAAGGACTTGCGCAGCAGATCGAGTGTCTCGTGGACCGCCGAGGAGGACGTGAAGGGTCCGAAGTAGCGGCTGCCGTCCTGCTCCATCCTGCGGGTGATGATGACTTTGGGGTAGGGCTCGGCCCAGGTGATCTTGATGTAGGGGTAGCGCTTATCGTCCTTGAAGCGCACGTTGTAGCGCGGGCGATGCTTCTTGATCAGGTTGGCCTCGAGGATCAGCGCCTCCAGCTCCGAATCGGTGACTATGAACTCGATATCGCTGATCTCGGAGACGAGTACGCGGGTCTTGGGGTTCTCCTGGGCGGAGGCATGGAAGTAGGAGCGCACCCGGTTCCGCAGATCGACCGTCTTGCCCACGTAGATGACGCTATCCTTCGCATCGTGCATCAGATAGACGCCGTGCCTGTGGGGCAGAGTTTCGATCTGGTTCTGAATGTGGGGTGATAGTTCAATCATGATGACATTCAAGCGCAACGCACTTTCGGAAGCGCTCTGCACCTGTGAGAGCAACAGGACGTTTACATCGGTGTGAGGCTATCGGAGGGGGAGAGATGGTCGAAGGGGTTGTCTACGTCCAATCCTTCTGCATCGGCAGCGCGCAGTTGCTGCTGATCGCCGCTCACGAAGATGAGCGCGAGTCTGCGACGGGCTAGGGCCTGATGTTGGCGCAGCGCGACGGCCAATTGGACGGCGCCGTAGGCCTTGAGTGGATATTGCTGGGTCAGACGAGCGGCGGTGTGAAAGTCACTGGTCTTCACCGGAACAAGATGATACAGGTGAGCCGCATCGCGCATAAATTGTTGATAAGCAATGTCTCGGTCTCGTAGTGATATTTTCCCTATTCGGGATACAATAGCAAGAGCCGCAGCCGTCTCGACAATGCTGATCTCTGCTGTTAGGATAGCATTCAGTGGCTTACCTTCAGAGTTGGTTCGAGCGATTAGCTCCCGAACCCAAGTGCTTCCTGGTTCTTTCACGTATTGTTCGGCGAGGGCG
>CAZANJ010000073.1:0-10299 GCA_964486415.1 uncultured Anaerolineales bacterium | reverse complement strand
GCCGCAGAACGCCTCTGGCGACCTCTGGAGGGCCTTGGAACCGCTACGATTTCCCCAGAACATCCCAGCTTGCCAGCCCCTCAGCACTAAGGTACAATAATCCACTGTTGTGCATCGATCAAAGGGAGGACAAAGGAAAAACGTGTATCGAGAAAATTGGTTGCCACGTGGCCTGGCTGTAGTCGGGCTGACAGCCGCTGTTATGTTGGTCGCGTTGGCTTGGCCCGCCACCCCACCATCACTACCGAAAACTTCCCCAGATACTCCTTTAACCAAAACATCTCCAACCACAACCCCTACCTTAGTCCTTACCGCAACCGACCAAGCGCCCACCCACTCCCCCACTGCCACAACGACTTCCATAGCCCTTCCCACCATCACGCCACTCTTTACCAAGCAACCTACCAACACTCCCACACCGCTCCCAACGGCCACACCGACGCCCACACCCACTCCCAGCCCCACATCAACACCTCCACCCTCCCCCACTTCGCCGCCAGCGGCGACCAACGTCGATACCAAACAAAACATCGCGCTCGCAGGACGGGTCGAGCAGCATGCTTATCCCAGCCAGGTCACCGGGGGGGAAGAACCCTACCGCATTTATCTGCCGCCCAATTACGATCAGTCCGAGCAACGCTACCCCGTGCTCTATCTGCTCCACGGTTGGCCCTACGACGAGTCGCACTGGGACAATCTAGGGATCGATGAGACAGCAGACGCAGGCATCGTGAGCGGTACATTGCCATCCTTCATCATCGTGCTGCCCGGCGCCGACCCCGAAGGGTTATACGTCAGCACCAGCGGGGGCGATCACTCCTACGAGGCCCAGATCGTCAAAGACCTCATCCCCCACATCGACGAGAACTACCGCACTATACCAGATCGCAGCGGACGGGCCATCGGTGGTATATCAAGGGGGGGCGTCTGGTCGCTGGAGATCGGCTTCCGTAATGCGGGGCTTTTCGCAGCAGTCGGAGCCCACAGTCCAGCTCTCTCGGCCAACTTGGCCCCACCAGTATACGATCCGTTCAACCTGTTGGGCGAACCAGGTGTAGCGACGCTGCGCGTTTATCTCAGCGCGGGGGAAGGAGATTGGGCGCGGAAATCCACCGAAGACCTGCACAGGGCACTGAATGAACAGGAGATTGATAACCAGCTAGCCATCCATCCCGGAAACCACAGAGATACTCTATGGGCGGAGAATGTTGTTGAGTATTTGGCCTTCTACACTATGACCTGGTGAGCTTCTCGGAGAGAGCAGGATGAAAAATTTTTCGCGAAGATGGCGCCGCTTTGCTTTCTTCTTATGCCCCATTTTGACTTTGATCAGTGTAATGTTCGTCACAGCGGCTTGTGCTCGTCAGCAAGATGCGGCGCCTTCTGCGTCAGCGGTCACCTCCGATACTCCAACTCCGCCCTCATCGGGGCAGACGAGCGAAGGGACCCCATCCGCCAGGGTCGCGGGCGTACCCGCATCGACGGCCCAAAACGCGCCCCCGACATTGGCCCACACGCCCACACCGCCCTACCCAGGCACCTATTCGGGCACACCTACGCCTAATCCCACCCCCATCGGCTACACAAGAGAGAGCGGAGCAGAGGTCTACATCGTGCAACCGGGCGAGACGCTGAGCCTGATCGCCGCCGTCTTCGGTTGCACCATCGAGGAGATCGTTCAGGCCAATAACTTATCCCACGCCGACGCCATTCGCGCCGGTCAGAGATTGTACATCCCTGTCGGCGCCACCGAAACAGGGCCGGACCTCAAATTGATCCCCGATAGTGAGATGGTCTACGGCCCGGCATACGTCCATTTCGATGTGGCGAATTTCATAAGCGACCAGGGAAGCTATCTGGCGGATTACAACGAACCGGTCGAGGGTCAACGGCTGACCGGGATCGAGATTGTGCAGCTTGTGGCACAGCGCTTCAGCGTGGGGCCGAGAGTGCTGCTGGCATTATTGGAGATGCAGTCCGGCTGGGTCACTCAACCAGATCCTGCGCAAAGCACCCTCGCCTACCCCATCGGTTATGAAGGATACAGCGAAGGGCTCTTCCGCCAACTGAGCTGGGCCGCGATGAGGCTCAACGAGGGGTATTATGGCTGGAAGCGCGGCGACCATAAGACCGTACGCCTCGGCAACGGGAGCCGCGTGGCAATTGATCCGACGCTCAATCCCGGCACCGCCGGCTTGCAAAACGTCCTGGCCCAAATTTCCTCCGATATGGATACCTGGCTGTCGATGATCGGCCCTGATGGATTCCTGGACACCTACAAAAGCCTCTTCGGCAACCCCTTCGCTTACACAGTGGAGCCATTGGTGCCGCCCGATCTGGAACAACCGGAGATGCGGTTGCCTTGGGAGGCCGGACAAATCTGGCATTTCACCGGAGGCCCCCACGGCGGATGGGGGGATACCAGCGGATGGGCCGCGCTCGATTTCGTGCCGGGAGAGGAACCGCTGGGCTGCGCGCCCTCGAAGGAATGGGCCACGGCAGCCGCGCCGGGCTGGGTGGTGCGCAGCGGAAACGGCGTGGTCGTGATTGATGTCGATTCGCCCACAGGCGTTGACGGTTTCGAGCAGACGGGGTGGACGCTGCTCTATCTACACATCCATGCCGAGGACAGCGTGGAGGCCGGCACTTATCTGGAACGCGGGCAGCGGATCGGGCATCCTTCCTGCGAGGGCGGACTGGCCAATGCGACCCATCTCCACTTCGCCCGTCGCTACAACGGGGAATGGATTCCGGCCGGCAGCGGATCGATCCCTATGGTACTTTCGGAGTGGACGGCCCACAAGGACACGATGCCCTACAATGGCACGATGACGCGCGGCGATGAGGTGCGTACAGCCCTGGAGTGCTGGGACGATGACCTTAACGGCTTGCTCTCCGACAATGTTGTGAATCAATAGATTGGTTCAATCTTGGAGATTGAACCAATCTGGTATTGATAGAACGGAACCTCGCCCCAGCGATCCGCTCCATCGAAGGCAATTGGCCCCAGCAGACCCTCGCGTTTCACTTCCGGGATAGCGGCCCCCATTCCCGCGCGAGTTGGTTTATCTTGCACAGTTATGGCACGCTCAAGCGCTTCCAAAAGGAGCCAGGTTGCCTCATAGGCCGGTAGGGCCAAGGGCCCCGGATCGACCCCGTTGGAAATAGCTCGGTAGGCCGCTGCAAAATCCTCCCCGCCGGGAACGTCGGACGGGAAAGGCCACGGCGTTACAAAGTGCGCCCCAACAGCAGCCTCACCCCCCACGGCGGAAAAATCAGACGCGGCGAGCGCCGGGCCACCCACAAAATCCCCTTCCCAGTCAGCTTCCCGCAGCGCCGCGACGACCTCACCTGCCGTCACCGGATCGGCGTCACAGATGACAGTAGGGGCAATCCCTTGTGGTTGCCCCAGTAGTTGCCCTTGTGGTTGCCCCTGTAGTTGCCCTACATCATGTAGCTGTTCAATCCTCGGCGAGGCACGCCGCAGCGCCCGCCCCAATGGGCCGCCTTCGCTCACCAATGTGATCTCCGAGCTATCGGCTGACGCATCGGTCGGGAGCGAGCGCAACAGAGCCGCACTCAGCGCCTCTGAGCCTGGTCCCAGACGGAATATTCCCATTCTGGATTTCGGCTCCTGCGCATAGGCCGATTCAAAGCCGGTCAATGCGATCAGCGGCAGACCGGCCTCAGTGTAGATGTCAGCGCCAGAAGCAGTCGTCTCCGCGCGGAAATGTCCGAGTGCAGCGACGACGGCGGGATCGACGACCAGCTTACGGGCCTGCTCGATGGCCATCACGGGGTCGCCCGCGTCATCGTAGGCCGCTAACTCGACGTAGTAACCGCCCACCCCGCCAGCGGCGTTGGCCTCGTGCAGCGCCAACCTGACGGCGTGGATCACGTCATAGCCGACATAGCGGTATCGTCCTTCAAACGGAGCGACCAGGCCGATCTTAACCGTGGGGCGTACCGTGCCGGGGAATCCGCAGGCAGAAAGTAGAATGATGAATAGCAAATGATGAATAGCGAATGATGAATAGCAAATATTGAATATGGTTCTCAATTCTTCATTCTTCATTCTTCATTCTCCATTCTCAATTCAATCCGCCACACATCAGGTAATTTTCGTCGTGTTCCTCTTTCGTCGCGGAGAAAAGGTGGCTGCCGTCATCTTTGGTGCAATCGACGAGGAAGAAGAAATAGTCCGTCTCGGCCGGATAGGCCGTCGCCGAGATTGAGGCCAGGCCGGGGCTACAGATAGGGCCGGGCGGCAATCCCTGGTTGCGGTATGTATTGTAAGGCGAATCGGCGTTCAGATCATCAAGCGAAAGGGCCGGCCACCATTCCCCCGCCTCGCCGATACCGTACTGCACGGTGGGGCAAGCCTCTAACCTCCAATCTGCCTCCAGCCGGTTCTGGTAGACGCCAGCGATGATGGGCCGCTCCGCATCCAGCACCGCCTCACGCTCGACGACGGAGGCCAACGTGATCAATTCGTAGAGGCTCAATCCGCGCTCGGCCGCAGCGGCCTGCATCTGGGGCGTGACGCGAGCATCGAAGGTGCCCAGCATACGCTCCAGGAGGTCCTCGGCTGCCGCCTCCTCTGGCAGACGGTAAGTTTCGGGGAAAAGGAAGCCCTCCAGCGTCGCGGTCGGTGGCAACGTGACCTCGCCCCCCGCTCCGTTCAAAAAATCATAGTCCAGATACAATTGACGCCAGCCGGTGGTCGCTAATTGTAGGAAAGCCTCCGAGGAAATATCAGTCTGTTCAGCCACCTTGACAGCGACTTGCTCCAATCGCAGCCCTTCGGGGATGGTGACCAGTTGATCGGGGCGCTGTCCTTCCTGGAGCGTGCGTGCGACTTCGGGGATACTCATCGTCTGGCGCAAGATGAACTCCCCGGCCTCGATGCCGGAGTCGAGCCCGTTGTACTGGACGTAACGCCGGAACAGCTCGGCGTCGGTGACCAATCCCTGTTGCTCCAGCCTTCCCGCGATGGTCGAGGCCGTCTCCCCCGGCTGGACGACGAACGTGACCGGCGCATCGTCATCGCCGGCGGGCTGCTCCAGATCGGCGGCGTGAGCCTCCAAGTAGGCCCCGATGATCAGATCGTCGGGTGAGGATAAGCTGCACAGGCTGATGGATATCACACCGCCAGGAATGTCCGCGGCTAGAAATCCAACCGCGCTGCTCGCAGCGCCGAAGATGGTCATCAACGCCGCTGAAAAAACGAAAATTCTGAGGATATTCTTCAAAAGCCAGTTCCTCCTATGAGCATATTGTGCGTTGCACGTCTCAGAAACCAGGTTTTGGGCAACCACAAGGGATTGCCCCTACGCCACTGCGCTTAAAAAAACCTGGGTTCTTTGCTATCAAGGTAACTTTGCAGGATTACGGCGGCCGCTATCGCGTCTATCTCGCCATTGGAGCGAGCGCGACGCTTGGCTTTCTCGCCTCGCGTCTGGCGCAGAATTTCATCCGCCCGGTCGGTCGAGAAGCGCTCGTCCCATTGGATGACCTGAACGGGAAGATGATGGGCCAAAGCCTCAGCATAACGCGCTGTCCGACGTGCCTGCGGTCCCTCCGTCCCATCGAGGCTGAGCGGCTGCCCCACCACGACCAGTTTGACGTCCTGTTCCTCGACCAACGCGGCGACGGCAGCGCTATCTTCCTCGTCCGTGCCTCGCTCCAGCGTTTGCAAGGGACGGGCGATAATGCCCAGGGGATCGCTGATGGCGACCCCCACGTGGCGCTCCCCCACGTCCAGGGCCAATATCCGCCCTCCATCATTCATCATTGACCCTTTGGCAACACTTTCACGCTGATGCGCAGAGGGAGGATGGGCAAACGCTCCAGCCACTTCATTTGCTGTGGCCAATCGGGCCAGATCGTGAACTGCGGCGGCTCGGCCAAGGGAAATTCTTCCCGCAAGCGCTTGGCGGCAGCGGCGGGACGTTGCCCGCGAATTAGATCGACGGCTTCCTCAGTGTCAAGCGCGGCGGCGGCATAGCCGTGGGCGGTGACGAAGAAGGTGAACCAGCCTGGACCGATGTCCTCCTCCGCTACCTCCCCCAAATCAAACCGAGCATCCACCAACCCATACTCCGCCGGTAGACGCCGTGCAAGGACGCTGTAAGCGATGCCCTCGGCGCTATCGACGTCCACCGCTTGCCCGCTCACCAGGAGGCGCATATTGAGCCCCACCTTGTCGGCCTGCTCGGTGATGAAATGAGTGTAAGCTTTCTTGGGCACAGCCTCAATGCGCAGCGTCTGACGGGGCAGAAATTCGGTGGGCTCCAGCAGCGCGCCCATCTCGGTGTAGGCCTGATCGAGCAATTGTTGAGTAAGGAGCTCCCGCACGCGATCATAGTCGGCCTGGGTGACCACGCGCACTTCTTCGGGCTCGGCGCCGGTGGTGGGCTGAGGATTGATCACGCGCACCGCCGAGCCCGCCACGCCCTCCACCTGGTTGATCTGGTAAGCGCCGACGTTACCAGTTCCCTTCTCCAGCGCTCTGATGGGCGCCGTCGCCTGCCCTCCGGCGGGGACGGTGACGTCGGCGGTGGTGCGGAAGCGAATGGGGTAGCTGGTGGAGGATGTGCGCACGATCGTGCCGGATGGTACAACATAATCTTGCGTCAGCAAACTGGTGAAAAGCACGCTGCCCCCGGCCTGACCAGCGGCGACATCCATCCTGCCGGTCGTTTCGACCTCGGCATAGTTTTCGACCTCAACCCCGACCCGCCGCGAGGGGATGATTCCTCCCAATTCTCCCTCGATCAGCCCCGGCTCCTCGGCCTCTGGATCCACTGAGACAGGCACGATAGCGGTGAGGCTCTTCCCGGCCGGCACAATCGTAACTTTAGCGTGGGGGATGGCGATGTACGCGCTTCCGGCCAAGACTACAATCACCACTATAAAAGCGCTCAGACGAAAAGCCAGCTTGAGCCACTGGAGCCAGGATGGGCGGGGGCGCACGGGCCGGGGGCTGGGATCGACCTCTGCATCCCACCAATGGCGCGGCGGCAGCTGGATCTTTTCCGGTGGGCGGGAGCGCCACTTCGCGGCTCTTTCAGCATCATCCGCGTCGGCGAAGGCCGGGAAGCCGCAGCTCCGGGCCAACTGGCGCCGTTCGGGGTCCGGTGAAAGGATGGCAATATCCAATTGTCGGCACTCAGCCTCGCGCCGCAGGAGATCAAACTCCAGTTCGCGGGAGAGGAAAGAGATGTCCCAGGGCAACATAAGCGCGACGCGCTCGCCCGCCAGCCCATCGAGATAATGTTGGATGGAAGCGAGATCATCCTGGGGATTTAAATCTATAACGGGAAAAGAAACCGAGCTTTCCCCTGAGTGAAGCGGCAAAACCCGGTTTCTTTGCGGTTCACTGTGCGACCGCTTTGCTTCATTCGTCATTCAGAGGCTCTTATTCCTTAACATCCCATCCACCTGCGCCAGTGCCTCGCCGAGCTTATCGGGATCACTGCCGCCCCCTTCAGCCATCGTGGGGCGACCACCACCACCGCCACGCACCACACGCCCCACACCGCGCACAATCTCCACCGCGTCCACGCCGCGCTCCACGAGATCGGGGGTGACGGAAGCGACGAAGGCCGGGCGCTCACCGATCACAGCCCCCAGGACGAAGACCCCGGAACCGACCTGATCGCGCAGCCAATCGGTCATCTCGCGCAACATCTCCACGTTCGGCGCCTCCACCTGCGTGCTCAACAGCGATATTCCCGAAACCTCTTCCACTTGATCCAACAAGTTCTCGAAAGCACGCCGCGCCAGGCGATGCTCCAGGTGGTCGATCTCTTTATGGGCATCGTGAAGTTCATCGAGCAGTTCCTTGACCTTGCGATCCATCTCATCCGGGGGGACGCCCAGGAGGACCGCCGTGCTCTGCAGGAGATCCCGCTGGTGCGCGACCGCATCCACCGCCGCGTGCCCCGTCACCGCCTCGATGCGGCGCACGCCGGAGCCTATGCTCTCCTGAGATACAATGTGAAAAGAGCCGATCACGCCCGTCTCGCTGACGTGAGTGCCGCCGCAAAGCTCCCGACTGAAGGGCTGCTCCGGCCCGCCGACGCGCAGGACACGCACCACGTCGCCATACTTCTCGCCGAAGAGCGCGATGACGCCCTCGTTCAAAGCTTCATGGTATGATTTCTCCGTGCTGTCGACCCGGTAGTTGGACAGGATGGCATCGTTTACCATGCGGGTTATCGCTTCCACCTCTTCCGGCGTCAGTGGATCGGGATAGGTAAAGTCGAAACGGAGCCGCTCAGGCGCGACCAACGAGCCGGCCTGCTGCACGTGCTCGCCCAGGATACGACGTAGCGCTTGCTGCAAGAGATGAGTCGCGGTGTGATGGCGGGCGATGTCCATCCGTCGCTCGACGTCCACGCTTGCCCTCGCACCGTCGCCCACATTGGGCTGCCCGCGCTTGACCTCGCCGATGTGGATGATGAGCCCTGGCACAGGCTGGCGCATATCCTGCACCTCGATCTCCCAGCTCGGTTCCGCCTCTCCCTCCTGCCGGGCGACAATTACACCGTGGTCGGAGACCTGACCGCCGGCCTCGACGTAGAAGCAGGTCTTGGGCAAGACCACCTCGACCTGCTCTCCCTCCTGGACCGCTTTGGGGGACGTACCATCACGCAGCAGCGCGACCACTTCAGTTTCAACATCCCAACTGGAATAGGGATCGTGCTCGACGCCGTCCTCGCCCAGAAGGCCACGCTCTTCCAGGTCTGTCAACACGGCCTGGTAGCGGGCCAAGACATCCTCGTCATGCATCTCAAATGCCTCGGCCTCGCGGGCACGCCGCCGCTGCTCCTCCAGCGCCTCCTGGTAGCCGGCCTCATCGACGGTGAAGCCCTCCTCCTCCGCCACATCGCGCGTGATCTCCAGGGGCAATCCGGAGGAATCGTAAAGCCGAAAGGCCTCACGCCCTGGGATGACCTTAGCCGCGCCCTCTGCCTTCAGTTCCTCCATCAATCCGCTCAACCGCGACAGGCCCCGGTCGAGCGTGTGCAGGAAGCGATCTTCCTCCTGAGTGATAGTGTTCAGGATAAACGAGCGGCGGCTTATCAGCTCGGGGAAATGGACGCCCATCTTTTCGATCACGACCTTGGCAACCTCGGCCAGGAACAGATCGTCGAAGCCAAGCTTGCGCCCAAAGCGGGCCGCGCGGCGCAGTATCATGCGGAGCACGTAGTTGCGACCGTCATTGCCCGGCAGAACGCCGTCGCCGATGAGGAACGTGATGGCCCGTGCATGGTCAGCGATGACGCGGTAGGCGACAATGTTCTCCTCGACTTGCGCATCGGAATGGCCCACCATCTCCTGCACGCGCTCGATGATGGGCATAAATAGATCGGTCTGATAATTAGAGTAAACATCCTGGAGCACGGCCAGCAGCCGCTCGAATCCGGCGCCGGTGTCGACGTGCTTATCCGGCAGAGGCTCCAGACTGCCGTCGGTGAACTTGTTGTACTGGATGAAAACTAGATTCCAGAGCTCGATGTATCGTCCACAGTCACCGTTGACCCGGCAGACGTGGCCCGGCTCTCCCTGACGCTCGCAGGCTTCCGGCCCCCGGTCATAGTGAATCTCGCTGCAAGGGCCGCAGGGACCGGTATCGGCCATCTCCCAGAAATTATCCTTGCGCCCGAAATAGAGAATCTGATCGGGGTTGATCTCCGTCTCCGAGAGCCAGAAACCCTTCGCCTCTTCGTCAGTCTCTAGCTCGCCCAATTCGTCCTTGAAGACCGTGGCCCACATGTGCTCCTTGGATAATCCCCACTCCTCGGTGAGCAGTTCCCAGGCCCAAGCAATGGCTTCCTTCTTGTAGTAGTCACCGAACGACCAGTTGCCCAACATCTCGAAGAAGGTGTGATGATAGGCATCCCGCCCCACGTCGTCCAGATCGTTGTGCTTGCCGGAAACGCGCATACATTTCTGCGTGTCGGCGGCGCGGGTGTAAGGTCGGGTGCCGGTGTTCAAGAAGACGTCCTTGAACTGGTTCATGCCGGCGTTGGTGAAAAGAAGCGTGGGATCATCCACCGGCGCCAGGCTGGCGCTGGGCACGATTGTGTGACCCCGCTCGGCGAAAAAATCGAGAAAGCTCTGGCGCACCTCGGCGCTCGTCATTTTCTTCAATGGCATATTTCAACTCCTCATAAATGGTATCAACGGTGGGTTATTGTAGTCGGAAGGAAAAAAACTGTCAAACAGTCACATCCGCGGGAAATCGTAGCGGTTCTAAGGCCCTCCAGAGGCCACCAGAGGCTTTCTGTG